>JBKJTM010000379.1:0-8572 GCA_046590805.1 Usitatibacter sp. | reverse complement strand
CGCCCTGGCCGCCCTGGCCGCCCTGGCCGCCCTGGCCGCCGCGAGGACCGCGGTGAGCCTGGTTGCCGCGAGTGTCGCCGCCTCCGCCGCGCGGGTCCCGGTTGCCGCGATTGTCGGCGTTGCCGCGATTGTCAGCGCCGCCGCGCGGTTCCTGGTTGCCGCGCGTATCCATGTTGCCGCGGTTATCGTCCCCGCCGCGATGGCCGCCCTGCGGGCGCTTCTTGCCGAACGCGAAGGGCTTCCCGCCCTGACCGTGGGGCCGGCGCGGGCCGCCCTGCTTGGGCGGACGGTTGCCGGGGGTGGTCGGCGCGCCGCCCGGCACGTAGGTGCCCTTGTTGCCGTCGGCCTCGCGCGCCGCGGCGGCGAGCGCCTGCGCGTGCACGCGGTTGCCGATGTCGTCCTCGGGCTCCGGCCGCGCCAGCCGGGGCGAGTTGTCGATGCGATTGCCGACGCTGTCGTGCGGATCTTCCACTTCCTCGTCGGGCGCGGTCTCGCCCGGCGGCGGCTCGTTCATGCCGGCGAAGGCGAGCAGCTCCTGCACCTGCTCCTCTTCCATATCGCGGAACATGCCGCGCTTGATGTGGCCGGGAAGGGCCACCGGGCCGAAGCGCACGCGCATCAGGCGGCTCACCAGCATGCTCACCGCTTCCATCATGCGGCGGACCTCGCGGTTCTTGCCCTCGCGCAGCACCACGTGGTACCAGTGGTTGGCGCCCTCGCCGCCGCGGTCCTCGAGCGAGTCGAAGGTGCAGATGTCGCCCTCGATCTCGACGCCGGTCTTGGTGAGCTTGTCGATCTGCTCGGCGTTCAGCTCGCCCATCAGGCGCACCGCGTACTCACGCTCGACCTCGAAGCGCGGGTGGGTGAGGCGATTGGCGAGCTCACCGCTGGTGGTGAACATCAGCAGCCCGCTGGTGTTGAGGTCGAGCCGTCCCACCGAGACCCAGCGGCCGCCATGCACTTTGGGCAGGCGGTCGAAGACGGTGGCGCGCTTCTCCGGATCGTCGCGCGTCACGATCTCGTTGTCGGGCTTGTTGTAGATCAGCACGCGCGGCAGCGGATCGCCGTAGCGCAGGTTGATGAGGTTGCCGTCCAGCTTCACCTTGTCGCCGGGACCGACGGCATCGCCGAGCTTCGCCACCTGGCCGTTGATGGTGATGTGGCCCTGCGCGATCAGGATCTCGATGTTGCGCCGCGAGCCGTGGCCGGACTGCGCCATGACCTTCTGCAGGCGCTCGCGCTTGCTGGGGCTGGAGCCGCCCTGGCGCTCGTGGCGCGGGCCGCCGCCCTTGGCGCCGCGGCGCTTGCCGTTCTGCTGGGGCTTGGCCCATTCCGGCACGACACCGCCGGGCCATTCGAGCTTGTGGTTGGGGTGCGGTCTATCCCTCATGGGTATTCGGCTCCTGTTGCTCTCGCGCTGGCGGTGGCGGGTGACTCCTCGCCGATCAGGGATTCCTGCTCCGGGGCGGCGGGCGCCGCTTCGATCGGCAGCAGGTTCGTTGCCGGCTCGAGCGCGGATTGCAGCTCGTCGAGCGGCGGAAGCTCCTCGAGCGATCGCAGGTTGAGATCGTCGAGGAATTTTCGCGTGGTCGCGAAAAGGGCGGGGCGTCCGGGAGTCTCGCGGTGGCCGACGGTGTCGATCCAGCCGCGCTCCTCGAGCGCCTTCAGCGTGGGCGGCGATACCGCCACCCCACGGATGTCCTCGATGTCGCCGCGCGTCACCGGTTGCCGGTACGCGATGATCGCGAGGGTCTCCAGCACCGCGCGCGAGTAGCGCGGCGCCTTGTCGCTGGAGATGCGGTCGAGGAACTCCTGGTACTCGGGCTTCACGCGGAAGCGCCAGCCGGAGGCCACGGCGGTGAGCTCGATCGAGCGCTCGGCCCACTCGCCCTTCAACTGGTCCAGCACCTTGCGGATGTTGTCCGCATCCACCTCGCCGGCGAAGAGGCGCTTGAGCTGCTGCACCGTCAGAGGCTCGGTCGACGAGAGGAGCGCCGCCTCGAGAACCCTCTTCACGTGGCTCACGTCGATGGCGGCGATGGGGGCGGACCCCGATTCCTGCGCGAGATCCTCGCGCGAGCCGCCCTGACTCTCGGAATCGGGGTCCGACCTGGGTTTTTCGTCCGGCGGCATCTCGGGATTGGTCTGTTCGTTCATGGCTTAGGCAATCGTGAGGGTCGCGCGCTCGGACTTGAGCTTCACGTAGATGGGGTCGAAGGGACTTTGCTGGGTGAGGTCGATCAGCGACTCGCGCGCGAGCTCGAGCAACGCGAGGAACGTCACTACCAGCACCGGCACGCCGAGCTCCGGCTCGAACAGGGCGCCGAACTCCACGAAGGTGCCCGGCGTGAGCCCGCGCAGGATGCGGCTCATGTGCGCGCGCACCGAGAGCTGCTCGCGCGTGATCTTGTGGTGCCGGGTCATCCGCGCCCGCGCGAGGATCGAGCGCCAGGCCTCGGAGAGCTGGGCCAGCTGCACGCCGGGCAGCTGGGGCGCCACCTGCTCGAGGTACACCTCGACGAGCGAGAAGTCGCGCCCGGCGACCGGGGCCTCGGCGATCGACGCCGCGGCCTTCTTCATGCGCTCGTATTCGAGCAGCCGCCGCACCAGCTCCGCGCGCGGATCGCCGGGTTCCGCCTCGTCGCGCTTCGGGCGCGGCAGCAGCATGCGCGACTTGATCTCGATCAGCAGCGCCGCCATCAGCAGGTACTCGGCCGCGAGCTCGAGCTGGTCCTCGCGCATCGCCTCGACGTAGGCCATGTACTGGCGGGTGAGGTCCGCCATCGGGATGTCGAGGATGTCGAGCGAGTGCTTGCGGATGAGGTACAGCAGCAGGTCGAGCGGGCCCTCGAACGCCTCGAGGAAGACCGACAGCGCCTCCGGCGGGATGTAGAGGTCCGCGGGCATCTCGTTCATCGGCTCGCCGCGGATGCGGGCGAGCGGCATCGCCAGGTCGAGCGTCGGCTGCGCGAGGTCGAGCGAATCGTTTGCGGCGTGCGTGCTCATTTCTTTCCGTAGAGTGTCTGCGCGGCGGCCTTGCCCATCGGCTCGGCGCTGTGGGCCACGCCGGGCACCTCGATCAATTCCCAGCCGAACTTCACGTTCAGCGCGCCGGCCGCGGCGGTCGCGGCCTTGAAGAATTCCTCGCCGCGCTCGTGGCGGTGCGCGCCCTGCTTCATCGCGCCGGCGCTCTTGCTCAGGTCCTTGTGGTCCGGATCGACGTCCTTGTCGCCCAGCATCACGATCAGGCGCCGCTGCAGCGCCTGGCGAAGCTCCGCCTCACCGACCTTGGCCTCCACCAGCGAATGGGGATAGGGATGGCTCGCCTTGTCCTTGCGCCATTCGGGCATCAGGTAGTAGCCGGCGTTCGCCACCACCATCACCGTCGCGCGGTTGTCCGGCCGCAGGAGGGCCATCCGCTGCACGAACTGCCCGCCCGCCGAGTGCCCGAAGATCGCATAGCCATTCTGCCCGTCGCGGACCTCGTCGAAAAGGTGCTCGATGGCCGAATAGGCCCACTTCTCCCGGTCGGCGTGCTGGGCCACCTCGCCCAGGGTGTAGTTCTCTTCCCTGGGCCAGTAGCGGGTGTTGAACTCGGGCGCCACGATGATGACGTTGTGGGCGTCGGCGGAAAGCTCCCAGTAATCGCGATAGCGCGAGGCGGCGCGGCTCAAGCCGTGCATCACGAAGACGATCGGGCACTTGCTGTCGCATTTGTTCGGCCGGTACGTGTAGACCCGCATCGGCCGGTCCGCATGGCCCTTCGCGTCGGTGAATACGAAGCTCCATTTGCCGGGCGGGATCTCGGTGGCGGCAAAGGCATTCAAGCCGACGCTTGCCACTATCGCGGCCGCCAAAACCGATCTAGTCATCTGCGTTCATCCGTGCCGTTATCCGCGTTCATCCGTGTCCCCGCTTGAATTTGGCCCCGGCCTTCGCCGGGGAGACGCTAGCTGTAATTGAGGCCCATGGCCTCGCGGACATCGCGCATCGTGTCGCTCGCCAGGTCGGAGGCCTTCTCGCAGCCGTCCTGGATGATGTTGCGGACCAGCGTCGGGTCCTCTTCGTAGCCGGTGGCGCGCTCGCGGATCGGCTTCAACTCGGCGTTGATCGAATCGATCACCGGCTGCTTGCACTCCAGGCAACCGATGCCCGCCGTGCGGCAGCCCTGCAGCACCCATTCGCGGGTGCGGTCGTCCGAGTAGACCTGGTGCAGGTTCCACACCGGGCACCGCTCCGGCTCGCCGGGGTCGGTCCGGCGCACGCGCGCGGGGTCGGTCTGCATGGTACGGATCTTCTTGGTGACCGACTCCGGCGACTCGCGCAGCATGATGCCGTTGTCGTAACTCTTCGACATCTTCTGGCCGTCGAGCCCCAGCAGCTTCGGCGTCTCGGTGAGGAGGGCGTCGGGCTCCGCGAGAATCATGCGCCCGCCGCCCTCGAGGAAGCCGAAGATGCGCTCCTTGTCGCCCAGCGAGAGGTTCTGCACGTCCGCGACCAGCGCCTGCGCCTCGCCCAGCGCCGCCGCGTCGCCCTGCTCCTGGAAGCGCGCGCGCAGCAGGCGGTAGAGCTTGGCCTTCTTCGGCCCCATCTTCTTCACCGCCGCCTCGGCCTTCTCCTCGAAGCCCTTCTCGCGGCCGAAGAGGTGGTTGAATCGCCGCGCGATCTCGCGCGTGAGCTCGATGTGCGACACCTGGTCCTCGCCCACCGGCACCTTGTTCGCGCGGTAGATCATGATGTCGGCCGCCTGCATCAGCGGATAGCCGAGGAACTCGTAGGTGAGGACGTCCCGGCCGTGCTCGGCGTGGCGCTCGACGAGGTCCTTGTAGGTGGGCACGCGCTCCAGCCACGACAGCGGCGTGAAGAACGACAGCAGCATCGTGAGCTCGGCGTGCTGCGGCACGCGCGACTGGATGAAGAGCGTCGACTTGGTGGGATCGATGCCGGCCGAGAGCCAGTCGACGAACATCTCCCACACCGTCTGCTCGATGACCGACGGATCCTCGTAGTGCGTCGTGAGCGCGTGCCAGTCCGCGGCGAAGAAAAGGCACGGATACTCGTTCTGCAGCCGCACCCAGTTCTTGAGCGCTCCGTGGTAGTGGCCGAGGTGCATCGCGCCCGTGGGGCGCATGCCGGAAAGTACGCGGTCCTGGAACATTTCGTCTGTTTGCTTTTCGCGGCCTAGGCGAGGCCGATGATCCTGAGGGTTTGCGTATACATGCCGCGGTAGAGGGGACTCAGCACGAAGCCGATGGCGCCGGTGAAGAGCAGCACCAGCAGGATGATCATTCCGTAACGCTCCGTCGCCTGCCATGCGAAGGAGAGCCGCGCCGGGAGCACGCTCGCCAGCATCCGCCCGCCGTCGAGCGGCAGGATCGGCAGCAGGTTCAGCAGCGCGAACATGATGTTCACCTTGATGCCGGCGTCGGCGACCGCGAGCCAGAAGGCGCCGACGAGGCCGGTGGGCGCCACGGTGCGCGCGAGGACCGCGGCGGCGATCGCCCACAGCACCAGCTGCAGCAGGTTGGAGCCCGGTCCCGCGGCCGCCACCCACAACATGTCGCGCTTCGGGTTGCGCAGGTTGGCGAAGTTCACCGGCACCGGCTTCGCCCAGCCGAACATGAACGGCGACAGCGCGAGCGTCACGATCGGCAGCACCACCGTGCCGAGGATCTCGATGTGCTTCACCGGGTTCAGCGTCACCCGTCCGAGCATGTATGCGGTGGTGTCGCCGTAGTGCTTGGCGACGTAGCCGTGCGCGGCTTCGTGCAGCGTGATCGCGAAGATCACCGGGATGGCGTAGACGAGGGCGGTGATGAGGATGTTGTGGAAGTCCATCAGTGCAGCGCCGCCTTGACGAAGCCGAACGGGCGGATGTCGCCGCGGCCCTCGCGCACCAGGCGCGGCGCATCGCCCGAGAGGTCCACGACCGTGGTCATCTGGCCATCGCAGGGGCCCGAGTCGATCACCAGGTCGACGTCGTGCTCGAGGTGGCGGCGGATCTCCTGCGCATCGTTCAGCGCCACTCCATGGGCGGGCAGGATGAGCGTCGAGGAGAGCAGCGGCTCGTCCAGCAGCGCGAGGAGCGCCAGCGGCACCGGATGGTCGGGAATGCGCACGCCGATCGTGTGGCGCGGCGTGAGCAGGCGTCGAGGCACCTCGCGGCTCGCGCGCAGGATGAAGGTGTAGCTGCCGGGCGTGTTGGCGCGGATGAGGCGATATTGAAGGTTATCCACTTTGGCGAACTGTCCGACCTCCGAAAGGCTGCGGCACACGAGCGTGAAATGGTGGCGCTCGTCCACGTCGCGGATACGGCGGATCCTCTCCATCGCCGCCTTGTCGCCGATATGGCAGCCCAATGCGTAGCAGGAGTCCGTCGGGTAGGCCACGACGCCCCCCTTGCGGATGATGTCCACGGCGGCGCGGATGAGGCGCGGCTGCGGATCTTCCGGATGTACAGAAAAGTATTGGGCCATTCCATTGGGGACGGACCCCGGTTCACGCGCTTGGGGTCCGTCCCCGGTTTTTTACGGCGATCCCGGCGCGAGATCCACCGCGATTAAGTAATCCGACCCCTCAGTGCGCCCACTTGGACCACACGGGCGTGAGCGAGGCGTGCAGCTGCGGCAACGTCCCCGGCGCCGCGGGGCTTTCGCCCGGCCCGTGGTAATCGGCTCCGCGCGAGGCCATGAAACCGAATGCCAGCGCCTCGCGTTGCCACAATGAATATTCTTCCGGGCGGTGGCTGCCGGTCACGACCTCGATCGCCTCGCCGCCCAGGGTCCTGAACTGCGAGAGCATCTCGTGCCGCATCATCGGCTTCAGGTCGTAGCGGCCGGGGTGCGCGAGCACCGCCACGCCGCCGCTCGCCCGGATCCAGCCTACCGCGTCGCCCAGATCCGCCCAATGGTGCGCGACGAACGCGGCCTTGCCTTTCGCGAGGTACTTGTCGAAGGCCTGTTGCGTGTCCTTCACCGCCCCGCGATCGGCGAGATGGCGGGCGAAATGGGTGCGGCTCAGCAACCGCTCGTCCTGGGCCAATGCGAGGGCCCCTTCGAAGGCGCCGTTGATGCCCAGCTTGTCGAGCGCCGCGGCGATCACCTTGCCGCGTTCCAGGCGCCCGGCGCGGATCTGGTCCAGGCCGTCGCGCAACGCCTTGGAATCCGGGTCGACCTGGAGCCCGACCACGTGCAGCGTGGCGCTCCCCCAGCTCACCGAGACCTCGACGCCCGGAACGAAGCCGATGCCCGCCACACGAGCCGCGGCCGCGGCCTCTTCGAGGCCCTCCAGCGTGTCGTGATCCGTGAGCGCGATCGCATCGACCCCGGTGCGGGCTGCCAGCTCGATCAGCTGTGTCGGGGAGAGCAATCCATCCGAGCGCGTCGAATGGTTGTGAAGATCAATGTTGTCCAAGCGAACCAATTCCCAAATCCATCGAAAATTATATCAAAATTAGCACCTTACTGCTACCAACGGGTCAACCAGGCAATCCCATGCAGACGATTCGATTCGGAGACGACGGCCAGGTCGCGACGCGCGCGCTGATGAAGCAATTCGAGCAGCTGGGGCCGAGGATCGCCCAGGGCACCTCGCCGGCGATGGAGAAGCTGCGCGGGGAGCTCAAGACCCTCGACGCCATCGACCGGCAATACGGCGGCAACGGCCCCCTGCCGCTGGAGGGCGTGGACGAGGTGGTCGGCGCGACCATCACCGACCTCGCCCACCTGGAGAGCGACTGCCGCCGCGAGGGGCACGACGTTTCCCTGGTCCTCGCCGACCTGGTCGTGGGCGCGGCCCTCTGGGCGGTGCGTCACGAGGTGCCGATCACCGTCGCGGAGCCGGTGACCAACGCGCTCGCGCTGATGTCGAACGCGGCGGGAAGCAAGTCCGAGCTCGCCGCGGTGTTCGGGGTGATGCAGGGGATCATCGAGAACCTCCGCCCCGCCCTCTACGCCGACATCGAGCGGTCCAACCCGATGCGCCCGTGGCGGCTGCTGCACGTGAACCTCGCGATCACCGCGATCCGCACCGAGGACCCGTCGATGATCCAGTACGCCTTCGACGCGCTGGATGCGGCGCTGCCGGACGAGCGTTCCGGGTTCTATGCCGAGGCGCTCGCGCTGGCGCTTGCGCCGCAGGTCTCCCCCGATGTGCGGGAGCGAATTCAGCATCGCCATGAGCGCTGGAATCTGTCATAATTATCAGTTAGTTATTTCGCCGGCCCGCCCTTGAAGTTTCTCTTCGACTTTTTCCCGGTCATCCTCTTTTTCGTCGCCTACAAATTCGCGGGCATCTACACCGCGACCGCGGTCGCCATTGGCGCCACGGTCCTGCAGATCGGGTGGCTGCTGGCCCGCGGGCGCAAGCCCAGCAACATGCAATGGATGAGCCTCGTGATCATCGGGCTCTTCGGCGGCGCCACGCTCTTCCTGCAGGACGAGACCTTCATCAAGTGGAAGCCGACGGTGCTCTACTGGCTCGCCGGCGCGGTATTCCTGGGGGCACTCGCCTTCAGGACGAACCTGGTGAAGGCGGTGATGGGCGAGGGCATCGAGCTCCCCGACCCGGTGTG
>JBKJTM010000282.1:0-4356 GCA_046590805.1 Usitatibacter sp. | reverse complement strand
GCCGAGGCGCTGCGTGCCCGGCCCGAAGGCAAGCGCGCGACGCTGATCGCCGTCACCGGCCGCGGGCAGGAGGACGACAAGCGGGCCGCCGACGCCGCCGGCTTCGACCACCACGTCACCAAGCCGGTGGACCCCCGCACCCTGCAGCCGCTGCTGGAATCCATCTGCTAGCCGGGGGGGTCCGAGGGGGTCTGAACGGCTTGTAGCGGGGGTTGCGGAGCGTGTTACAATTCTTTCCGCAGGATCATCAAGTAGTGAAGTGAGTTCTCGTCCCTCCCGCACCGCCTCGCGCGGCGTCAGAAGTGGCAGTCAGTTCCCTTCCTTGATCTTCGTGACCCGTCCCGGGTCGGGTTTTCCCGGGTAACCGAAATGTAAAGGAAGTAAATATGGCTACCGGCACCGTCAAGTGGTTCAACGATTCCAAGGGCTTCGGCTTCATCACTCCTGATGGTGGTGGACCGGATCTCTTCGCCCACCACAGCGCGATCCAGATGAACGGCTTCAAGTCGCTCAAGGAAGCGCAAAAAGTGGAATTCGACGTGCAGAGCGGCCCCAAGGGCCCCGCTGCGGCGAACATCCGCACCATCTCGTAAGGTGATTCTGCGCAAAGCGCGGAGCACCCAGCAGTAGATTCCAGGGCCCGGGAAACCGGGCCCTTTTCATTGGCGAAAGGAGATGTTCAATGGCAAAGCCGAACTACTCGTTCCAGAAGCGGCAGCGCGAGCTGCAGAAGAAGCAGAAGAAGGAACAGAAGCTGCAGCAGAAGATGGCCGAGAAGGCCAAGCCCGACGACGGCGTCACGCCCGAGCCCGGCACCGATACCGGCGCCGCGCCCGACGGCTCGACGACACCGGGCACCTGACCATTGCTCCCTCTGCCTCGCGTGCCCATACAGGCGAGGGCGTAGGCAATGGGTTGGCAGGGGTCGTTACTGCGCCTTGATCCCCGCAGCCTTGATGACCGGCCACCACTTGTCGGTCTCGGCCCTGTGATGCGCGCGTAGCGCCTCCGGCGTCTGCTGCTCCGGCGGCGGAATCTCCTGCCCCAGGTCCTCGAGGCGTTTCCTCACCGCCGGATCGGCAAGCGCCTCGCGCAACGCCCCGTTCAGCTTCGCGACCACGTCGCGCGGCGTCCCCTTCGGCACCCAGAACGCGTGCCATATCGACATGTAGAAGCCCGGCAGCCCGGCCTCATCGACGCTCGGAATGTCCGGCGCCGAGGCGAGGCGCGATTTCGCGGTAACCGCGTAGGCGCGCACCCGGCCAGCGCGCGACTGGGTGAGCCCCGTGACCGCCTGGTCGAAGGTGAGGTCGACATGCCCGGCGATCACGTCCTGCATCGCCGGAGCCGCGCCCTTGTAGTGGATGATGTTGAGCGGTGAGCCCAGCTGGTTGCCGAAGTAGACGGCGGTGATGTGCGACGGCGTCCCCGGCCCGCCGGTTCCATAGCTCACCTTGCCGGGATTCGCCTTCACCCAGGCGATCAGCTCCTTCAGGTCCTTCGCCGGGACGCCCGGGCGCGACACCATGATCTGCGGGTTGGAGGCGACCAGGGCCACGGGCTCGAAGTCGTTCACATAGTCGACGGCGAGCTCCTGCACCGCTGGCGCCATCACGTGGGTGCCGATGTGGCCGATGGCGACCATGTAGCCGTCGGCGGGCGCCTTCATCACCTTGTTGTTGGCGATGATGCCGCCTGCGCCGGCGACGTTCTCGACCACGACCGGCTGCGCGAGTGTCTTGCCGATGCGCTCGGCGAGGATTCGCGCGATGGTGTCGGTGGGCCCGCCCGCCGCGAACGGCACCACCATGGTGATGGTGCGCGACGGGTACGCCTGCGCGAATGCCCCGAGCGCAAATGCCGTTGCCGCGAGTGCGATGAGCGAACGGAGCATGCGCATTGCCATGGACTATTTCCCTTTCTCGGCCTGCATCGCGGCCTGGACCGCGGGACGCGCGGCGACCCGTTTCTGGAACGCCGCGATATTGGCGAATTCGGCGAGATCGAGCTTCACGTATCCCGCCCAGTTGGTGACCGTGAAGAGGTATGCATCGGCCACGGTGAACCGGTCGCCGAACAGATAATCGCGTCCCGCGAGCTGCTTGTCGAGCAGCGCGTATCGCTTCTTCAGGTACGCGTGACGCTCGTCCCTCGCCTGCTGCGGCGTATCCGGGGAGAACAGCGGGCTGTAGCTCTTGTGGATCTCGGAATTGATGTAGCCCAGCATCTCCTGCTCGCGGTAGCGCCCGAGCGTGCCGTTCGGCGAGGCGAGGCCCGACTGCGGCTTCTGGTCGGCGAGGTACTGCACGATCGCCGGGCCCTCGGTGAGCACCTCGCCGGGCGAGATCTCCAGCGCGGGAACGTAGCCCTTCGGGTTCACCTTCAGGAAGTCGCCGCCGCCGGCGATGGTCTTCGCCTTGGTGTCTACCTTGGCGAGTTCGAGGGGGATGCCGGCCTCGCGGGCGACGATGTTCGGGGATAGCGAGCAGGCGCCGGGAGAGTAATAGAGCTTCATGGTCATTTCCTCAGTGGGGGGGTGGAGCGGAAGGACGCCAGCTTACCAAACGTTAGTTACCTTTGGATAGCAGATATGGTAAGGTAACCCGAGAATCCACTCACCGATCGGTAACCGGCGCCCCATGGCCCTCAAGGTTCGCAAGAGCAAGGCGCCTCCTCCGCCCCAGGGCTGCCCGATGGGCGCCTGCATGGAGCTGCTCGGCGGCGCATGGACCACCAACATCGTGTGGCAACTGTCCGGGGGCCCGCGCCGCTTCGGCGAGCTGATGAAGGACATCCGCGGAATCTCGCCCAAGGTGTTGACCGAGCGGCTGCGCGCGCTCCAGGAGAAGGGCGTGGTGACGCGCGAAGTGATGCCGTCCTCACCGCCGTCAGTCGAGTACGCGCTCTCCGAGGTAGGCCACGAGCTGGTCCCGGTGATCGATTCCATCGTGCGCGTCGGCACGCGCCTGCTGGGGCACTGAGCGCGGGCGGCCCCTGGCCATCGCATCCCTCAACCGCAGGCCGATCAGCCGCTACCAGGCGCCGGGCGTGGCGTTCCGCGCGCAGCCGCCGTTGCCGCCCCGATGGGAGAAGCACGAGCGCCGCGTCGAGATGCCGCCGCTCTCGCACTTCGTGCTGCTCTCGTTCCTGCTGCACATCCTGGCGATCGCGCTCGTGGGCGCGCCGTCGGGCGGAAGCAAGGAAGGCCGCGCGATGTGGGGATCGCTGCTGGTGACCCTCATGCCGGCGCGGCCCGCGATGCCGCCCGCGCCCGCGGGGACCGCCACCGACGACGCGTTGCCGGCGCCGCTGCCCTTCCCGCGCCTGCTGGATCGCATCGTGAGCGCCGAGCCCAAGCGGGAAGCGAGCCCGAAGCTGGTGGTTCCCCCGCCGATCGAGGCGCAACCCGTCACGCCGGCCGCGCCCGCGCCGGTGATCGAGACGCCGCGCGTACTGCTCACGCCGCCGACTCCCCAGGCGGAACGCATCCTCCTCGAAGCCCCGCGCGTGCTGGTCGCGCCGGTGCCCGCACCCATGCCCGCGCCCGAGAGCCTCGTGCTGCCGCGCTTCGCCGAGCCGTTGTCGCGTCCGCTAGACCAGGCGCTCACGGAGCAGATCGCCGCGCCGCCGGCCGGCTCGCCGGCCGCGGAGCGCACGCCGCGTCTCGAACCCGCGGCGACGATCGAGCGCGAAGCGCCGGCGAGGGCGCGAGCCGAGCCCGCGTCGTCTCCCTTCCGCACGCCAGGCCCTACCGCGCCGCGCGCCGACGATGCCGCTACCTACGATCCGACCGCGCCGGGTCTCGACCCCGAGGCGCTGCGCAAGCGCGCATCGGCCCTTGCCCGCGAGGGGAGCGGCCAGCGCGCGATGCTTCCGTTCCTCATGCCGCCGGTGCCGGAGAAGAAGGGCAAGATCGAGGACATCCTCGACAAGGCGCGCAAGCCCGATTGCCGCACCGCCTACCAGCAGCTCGGGCTCGCCGCCATCGTCCCGCTCATCGCCAACGAGATCGGCGAGGGCAACTGCCGCTGGTAGCGCGGGCCCTATAATTCCAGCTCTTCGAAGCGCGCGAGCGCGAAGGCCGGAAATCCTTGAGAACGATCCTAGCGTTGCTCGCTCTCGCGCTGACCCTGGCGTCCTCGCCCGCCGCCACCGCGAAGACGCTGCGCTACGCCTCGCAGTTCGACCCGGGAACGATGGACCCGCACGCGCTCGCCTCGCTTTACAACAACCGCGTGCTGAGCCAGATCTACGAGCCGCTCGTCGGCCGCGACGAGGCCTGGAAGCCCGAGCCGCGCCTGGCGCTCTCCTGGGCGCCGCTGGAGGCTGGCCGGGGCTGGCGTTTCAAGCTGCGCC
>JBKJTM010000426.1:0-4550 GCA_046590805.1 Usitatibacter sp. | reverse complement strand
GGTGGTCGAGGCGACGCGGGGGATCGAGACCGAGATCTTCGCCTATGGACGATTGCCGCTGGCGGCCTCCGCGCGGTGCTTCACCGCGCGCTACCACAACCTCACCAAGGACCACTGCGACTACCGCTGCCTGCGGGACCCCGAGGGACTGCTGGTCAGCACCCGCGAAGGCGAGCCCTTCATGGTGCTGAACGGCGTGCAGACGCAATCGGCGCGCGTGCAGAACCTGCTGCCCTGGATCGGGGAGGCGCGAGCGCTCGGCGTGGACCTGCTGCGACTGTCGCCGCAGGCCGAGGGGATGGGCGACGTGGTCGCGATCTTCGACCAGGTCGCGCGCGGCGAGGCCACGCCCGAAGGCGCCGCGAGCTCGCTCGCGCAAGTGATGCCCGCCGAATCCTGCGACGGCTACTGGCACGGAGTGGCCGGCATGCGCCAGGGCGTGGAGGCCCGGTGAGGATCGCCTCCCTCGCCCTCGCCACGGCACTCAACGCCTTCCTGCGCCGCAAGCTGCCGGGGGAGCTCTTCGAGCGCCTGGCGGATCGCGAAGTGGCGATCGAATCGCTCAAGCCGCCGGTGCGCGCCAGCTTTCGCGTCGTCCGCGGCCGCTTCGTGCCGGTTCGGCCGAGCGGGACGCCCTACCTGTGCTTCCGCGCGACGGCGGCCGACTTCGCGCGCATCGCCGCACGCGAGGAAGACGCCGATACGCTCTTCTTCAACCGTCGGCTGGTCGTCGAAGGCGACACCGAGGCCGCGCTGCTGGTGAAGAATTCGCTCGATTGCATCGAGGCGCCGCGAACGCGGGCGGTGCTTCGGCGCCTGCTGCGCCTCGCACCGCCGCGTCCTTAGTCCGATCTACCGGGACAGCACCCAGGCCGCGAGCGTCTTCGCCTCGTCCGGCGTCACCTTGGCATTGGGCGGCATCGGGACCTGGCCCCATTTGCCCTGGCTGCCCTTCACGATGCTCGCGGAGAGCTTGTCGACCGCGGCCGCGTCGCCCTTGTACTTCTTCGCGACCTCGACGTAATCGGGGCCGACCAGCTTCTTGCCCCCCGCGTGGCAGGCGTTGCAGCCCCGGCCGACCGCGAGCTTCTGGTCGGCCGCCGCCGGGCCCCCCGCCAGAGCGCGCCCCACGGCGGCGCGCAGGATCACTGCTTTTGCATGTCGCATGGTTTCGTCAGTACACGTCGTGCTGCGTGTTGTAGATGTTGAAGTGGCCCGTGGGCGTGATGAGCTTGGGATCCCTGATCACGGCCTTCAGCTTGAGCGTCTTGTCGTCGACCACGACCAGCGCCGATTCCTGGTTCTTCGCGCTCCACACCGAGAACCACACCTCGTCGCCCGCCTTGTTGTACTCCGGCTGCACGACGCGGCCCGCGGCCTCGCCCTTGATGCCGGACCATTCGAAGATCGGCAGCACCTTGAAGCCCGCCTTGAGGTTCCTGATGTCGAAGACGGCGATCGAGCGGCTCACCTTCGGGTCCGGGTTGAGGGGCGTATCGACCCACAGGTTGGTGCTCTTCGGATGCGTCTTGATGAACAGGTTGCCGCCTCCCTGGCCATCGAGCTGGTCGCAGACCTTCCAGGCGTTCTTCGCGTGCTTCACCGGGTCGGTGCCGATCATGGAGATCTTCTCGCTGCCCAGGTGGCCCGTCGCCCACACCGGCCCGCAGGTCGGGTGCACGAAGTTGGCGCCGCGCCCCGGATGCGGGATCTTGTCCACGTCCACGAGCCTCACCAGCTTGCTTGTCTTCGCGTCCACCACCGCGATCTTGTTCGACTGGTTGGCGGCCATCAGCACGTAGCGGTGGCTCGCGTCCCAGCCGCCGTCGTGCAGGAAGCGTGCGGCCGGGATCTCGGTCACGTTGAGATTGTCGACGTCGGTGTAGTTGACCATGAGGATCTTGCCGGTCTCCTTCACGTTCACCACGAACTCCGGCTTGAAGTGCGAGGCGGCGATCGCGGCCACGCGCGGCTCGGGGTGGTACTCCTGCGTGTCCACCGTCATGCCGCGGGTGCTCACCACCTTGAGCGGCTCGAGCGTGTCGCCCTTCATGATGACGAACTGCGGCGGCCAGTAGGAGCCGGCGATCGCGTACTTGTCCTCGTAGCCCTTGAACTTGGAGGTGTCGACGCTGCGCGCCTCCAGGCCCACGCGGATCTCGGCCACGTTGTCGGGCTTCTCCATCCACAGGTCGATCATGTTGATCTTGGCGTCGCGCCCGATCACGAAGATGTAGCGGCCCGAGGCCGACACGCGCGAGATGTGCACGGCGTAGCCGGTCTTGATGATGGTGATGATCTTCTTGGTGTCGCCGTCGATCAGCGCCACCTCGCCCGTGTCGCGCAACGTGGTCGAGAAGATGTTCTCGATGTTGTAGGCGTTCATCTTCTTCTTCGGGCGCTTGTCGACCGGCACCAGCACTTTCCAGGTCGCCTTCATCTCCGGCAGCCCGAACTCCGGCGGCTGGGGCGGGGTCTGCTGGATGTAGCGCGCGATCATGTCGACCTGCGCGTCGTTCAGCTCCCCCGAGGTGCCCCAGTTGGGCATGCCGGCGGGCGAGCCGTACTTGATGAACACCTTCAAATACTCTGTGCCCTTCTCGACCGTGAGATCGGGGGTGAGCGCCTTGCCGGTGGCCCCCTTGCGCAGCACGCCGTGGCAGCCGGCGCAGCGCTCGAAGTAGACCTGGCGGGACTGGTCGAACTCGCTCTTCGTCATCCCCGGCGCCTTCGGATTGACGTCCTGGTGCATCGGCGAGTCCTTCAGCGGCGAGCTTCCCGCCTGGTAGCGGATCTCGGCGGGGTCGACGGGCTTCGGTTCGGGTTTGCTCTCGGTGTGCTTGCCCTGCGCGAACGCGGATCCGACCGCGAAGGCGAGTGTGGCGAGCAGCAGCGGCGTGGCGCGGCGGGCGAACATGGTCTTCTCCTGGCTCTTTCTTGCGAATGTGCCGCCGAGTCTCGGCCCGATCGGGGCGCTCCGCTTTGAACTGCCTTAAGGATCGCGCGGGTCGCGCGTCACCGTGAGCACGACGGCGGCGGCCTCGCGCCTCACCGAGTGGCGCCAGCCCGAGGCGGCGATCATCGGATACGCCGGGTAGGGCTCGCGCGACAGCCAGAACACCAGCGGGCCGGGAGCGTCCGAGTCGAGGGCGGCGAGGATGCGAAACAGCGGCTCGGGCGGATCGAGGCCGCGCAGGTCCACGGGTCGGAGCATGGGGCGATTATGTTTCCGTTAATCCCCGCTTTTCCTTGAAGCAGTTCAAGGCGGCCGGAGCGGGGCGCACCGAGCATGGGCCGTCTCCAGACCTCCCCACCTTGAGGAAGCCATGAACGAGAACGCGACCCACGCGCACGAACTTCCCGACGACGAGCCGATCCCCGCGATGCAGCAGCTGCTCGACAATCCCTTCGCCCTCCTCTTCATCGGCATCGCGATGCCGACCGTCCTTTATGTCATCTGGGGCGTGATGGAGATCGTCGGCATTCCGGTCGCCAAGTAGGCGAGCAAATGGTGCCTGGCACCCTCTTCAAGGAGCGATCGACATGAGCGCGCTCGACCCCCCTCCCCACCGGTTGTGGTGGAAGCAGCCCCTGGACCGCACCGAAGGCGCGTGGATCCTGATCGCGTTCGTCTGGTGCCTGGTGATGTTCTTCATGATGCCGTGGTGGCACATCTACGGTAAGCAGAACCTGGCCAACGAGGCGTATCGCTCCACGCCCGAGATGTTCCAGAAGAAGACCGACGAGATGGTGGCGAAGTACAAGGTGCGCGAGGAGACCGACCTCAAGATCCCGGTGGTGCGCCCGCCCGCCGGCTCCGACGTGTACCTGATCGCGCGGCTGTGGCAGTGGTGGCCGATGCTCGAGCTGCAGGCCGGGCAGACGTATCGGCTCCATTTGCAGTCGATGGACTGGCTGCACGGCTTCTCGCTGCAGCCCGAGAACATCAACATCCAGGTCCACCCGGGCTACGAGCACGTGCTCACGATCACGCCGACCAATCCCGGCACCTACGCGATCGTCTGCAACGAGTACTGCGGCATCAACCATCACTCGATGGTGAGCCGCCTCTACGTGGTCAAGTGAGGACACCGCCATGGCCGTGAACCGCAACTTCCGCACCTGCCCCTCGACCGGGCTGGTCTACCACGAGGCCGCCGAGAAGCTGATCAAGTGGAACGCCATCGCCGGCGTGGTGGCGCTGCTCGTCGGCGGCGTGCTCGCGATCCTCATCGTGCTCACCCGCTGGCCGGCGGTGCACCTGCTGCCCGCTGACTGGTTCTACCTGGCGCTCACCGCCCACGGCATCGACATGCTGATCTTCTGGGTGATCTTCTTCGAGATCGCGGTGCTCTACTTCGCGGCCGCGGTGCTGCTCAAGTGCCGGCTCGCTACGCCGCGCATCGCCTGGGCCGCCTTCTGGCTGATGATCGTGGGCGCGGTGATGAACAACTTCGCCGTCTTCAAGGGCGATTCGAGCGTGATGTTCACTTCCTACGTGCCGATGCAGGCGCACTGGTCGTTCTACCTCTCGCTCATCCTGTTCGCCG
>JBKJTM010000054.1:0-3393 GCA_046590805.1 Usitatibacter sp. | reverse complement strand
TAGCAATAGGTGAGGAGCATCCACACATATTGCAGTGCCGGTAGCTCGCCACGTGAGTTATCGGCACGTGTCGCAATGACATCGTTGCAAAGGTCATTAGCGCCAACGCAGCTTAAGTTCCAAACAGAATGAAGCACTGCACTAGCGCGCCGCGGCTGACATGGTTTGGTCATCTCAATGCGGCAGAATGATCCGCGTGAGGAGGCGCGATGGAACCCCGATATAACGTCCTGTTCCTGTGCACTGGAAATTCGGCACGGTCGATCATGGCCGAAGTGATGCTCAACCATCTCGGCAAGGGCCGTTTTCGTGCGTTCTCGGCTGGCAGCCATCCCGCCGGGACGGTGAATCCCCTGGCCATCGAACCATGAGATCGGCCGGCCTTCCGACCGACGGCCTGCGCAGCAAGAGCTGGGAGGAGTTCGCGCTTCTGGACGCGCCGCCGATGGACTTCATCCTGACCGTCTGCGACAACGCCGCCGGGGAGGTCTGCCCGATCTGGCCGGGGAAGCCCACGACGGCGCACTGGGGCGTGCCAGACCCCGCGGCAGTCGCGGGCCCGGATGGGGACAGGCGTGCTGCGTTCGCGGAGGCGGCAAGGGTGCTGCGCCGGCGGATCGAGCTGTTGGTGAGCCTGCCGCTGGAAAAGCTCGACCGGCTCTCGATACAGGTGCGTCTGCGCGAGGCAGGCACCCAGTAGCCATCGCGTTGTCGCGCGTATGGCAGGCTCGAGCGGCGCGCATGCCTCGCGGCGCTGCAAACTGCTAACATCCCTACGCTCTTGTGGTGCCCGGCCGCCTCACGCATCGCCGGGTTGAACGGGAAACAGGGACCAACGCATCGGCAACCTGTGCTGCCCCCGCAACGGTAAGCAAGTGTGGCGCGTTCATCGGCATTCTCCCCAGGATGCCAGCCACTGCGGCGCGAAGCCGCGGGAAGGCGAACTCGCATGACTTGCCAGCCCGGATACCGGCCATGAGGGAGCTTTTCTTTCATCCACGGCTCGCGGGGACGCGGCCTACTGGGGAGTCCGATCATGACAAGTAACCCGTATCTCGCCCTGGGCGCGGCCTGCGCGCTCTGCCTTCCAACGTTCACGGCGGCGCAGCAACCCGCGGTCCATCCGGGCGGCGAGACCATCGTCACCGCGACGCGCCTCGCGCAGCCGGTCACCGAGGCGCTGCGCAACGTGACGATCATCACCGCCGAGGAGATCGAGCGCGGCGGCCAGCTCACGCTCGCCCAGGTGCTGCAGCAGTTCGGCGGGCTCGAGATGGTTAGCAACGGCGGGCACGGCAATGCCTCATCGATCTTCATTCGCGGCGCCAACGCGGCTCACACCCTGGTGCTGGTCGACGGCATCCGCCTGCAGTCGGCCACCGTCGGCACCACCGCTTTCGAGAACATCCCGCTCGCGCAGATCGAGCGCATCGAGATCGTGCCGGGGCCGGCCAGCAGCCTCTACGGGTCGGATGCCATCGGCGGCGTGATCCAGATCTTCACCAAGAGCCGCCGCGGCACGCCCTCGGCGGAGGTCACCGCGAGCTTGGGGAGCTACGCCACGCGCGCGCTGAAGGGTGCGGCGAGCGCCACCCTCGGCAGCACCGACTTCACGCTCTCGGCCGGATTCTTGGAGACCGACAACTTCAACGTCACCAAACCCACGATCTCGTTCGGGCGCTTCAACCCCGACGACGACGCGTACCGCAACACGAACTTTTCCGGAAAGCTCGCTCACCGCTTCAACCTCCAGCACGAAGCGGGCGCGAGCGTCTTTTACAGCGAAGGCGAAGCTCACTTCGACAGCGGCCCCACGACCGACAACCGCACCGACCAGAAGCTCGCCGTCTATTCCGTCTACAGCCGGAATCAGCTCGGCGGCGCGTGGCAGAGCCTCGTGCGTCTCGGCGCGAGCCGCGACGACAGCGCGAGCCTGGGCGGGGCCACGGTGAGCAAGTTCAGGACCGACCAGGGCCAGGCCACGTGGCAGAACACGTTTACGCTCGCCAAGGGCGCCTCGCTCGTCGCCGGTGTCGAATACCTGAAGCAGGAGGTCGACACCACGACCGCCTACGCGGTGACCAGGCGCACCATCAAATCCGCCTTCGCGGGGTTGAACGGCGACCACGGCAACCACGGCGTGCAGGCGAGCGCGCGGCGTGACGACAACAGCCAGTTCGGCGCTCCCACCACCGGCTCGCTCGCCTACGGCTACCGGATCACGCCGCAGGCGCGCGTGCGGGCGGGCTACGGCACGGCGTTCCACGCGCCGTCGTTTAACGACCTCTACTTTCCGGGATTCGGCAATCCCGACGTAAAGCCCGAGCGCTCGCGCAGCCGTGAGGTGGGCTTCGACTACCAGGCGTCCCGGCAGCGCTTCACCGCGACATACTTCGAAAACCGCGTCACGGACCTCATCGTGTTCGTCTTCAATCCGGTGACCGCATCTTCGCGGCCGGAGAATGTCTCCAGGGCCAGGATACGCGGCACGGAGCTGTCGTACAGCGGGCGCTTCCTCGACACGCTGCTGCGTGCGAAGCTCACCGTGCAGGACCCCGAGGCCGAGTCCACGGGGTTTCAGCTGCAGCGTCGCGCGAAGCGCCATGGAAGCGTCATCGCATCGCGCGCCTTCGGAACCTGGCGGGTCGGGGCGGAAATGGTGGCGAGCGGCGAGCGTTTCGACTCCAGCAACGAGTCCGCTGCCTCGCGCATGCCCGGTTACGCGCTGTTCAATGTCTCCGTGACTCACACCTTTTCGCCGGAGTGGTCCATCGACGCGCGCTGGAACAACGTGGGCGACAAGAACTACGAGGTGGCCCAAGGCTTCAACACGCCGGGCAGCAACGTGTTGGTGAGCGTGAAGTGGGCGCCCCTCAGGTGAGATCCCGGCTCCCATGCAGGTGACAGCCTCGGGACCCTACCGGGTCCTGCCGTCGACGAAATGAAGATGAACAGCGCACCGTTTCAGGAAAGAGTGGAGGGTGCATTGGGCGTCGATGCGGCGGGCGCGAAAGCCATGGCTCGCGCGTTGCGCATCTGGCTCCTGATCGGGATTGCGGCCGCCGCATCTTTCGTCGTGGCGATGTCCGTGGGCAGCAGCAACATCCCCGTCCTCGACGTGATTCGCCTGCTGTTTCATCCCGAGAACAGCGCCGCCTCGCAGGTGATCCACGAGCTGCGGCTGCCGCGCGCTTTCGCCGCTTTCGCCGCCGGAGGACTGCTCGCCCTCGCGGGCGCCCTGATGCAGGTGCTGTTGCGCAATCCGCTCGCCGACCCGTATGTGCTCGGCCTCTCCGGCGGATCGGCGGTCGGCGCCCTCGGCGCGATGTTGATCGGTCTAAGCACTTTTTTCATCAACCTGGGCGCTTTTGTCGGCGCGCTCCTTACCGTGGT
>JBKJTM010000053.1:0-3474 GCA_046590805.1 Usitatibacter sp. | reverse complement strand
TCGGGCTCTCCGGCGATTACCCGAGCGGGACTCGCACCCGCTGGCTCGTTACAGCACGACTCCGCTCGCTCGTCGGCTCTCACCTTCTCACTCACGGATTCTTCAGGACGCACCATGGCCGCTATTCTACAAGCCCCTGCGGGGTCACCTGAGCGCCGGATCGCCCCCAGCGAACTCGGGGTTCCTTTCGACCCGCCACGAGTCCGTCCCTCCCCATTCATCGCGCAGGTTGGTACACAAAAAGAAAACGGCAGACCGCTCTCGCCGTCTGCCGCAGTTCGCCTGGCACGACGCGTCAGCCCTCGTGATAGTCCACCCGTTCGCGCAGCTCCTTGCCGGCCTTGAAGTGCGGCACGTACTTGCGCGGTACCTGCACCTTCTCGCCAGTCTTGGGATTCCTGCCGACCCGTGGGGGACGGTAGTTCAGCCCGAAGCTGCCGAAGCCGCGGATCTCGATGCGGTTGCCGGTCGCGAGCGTCTGCGACATGGCGTCCAGCATCGTCTTCACCGCGAGCTCGGCATCCTTCGGTGCCAGCTGGCTATGGCGCGCGCTCAACAGCTCGATGAGCTGCGACTTTGTCATGGCGCGTTTCTCCCCCTTCAAGGTCTGCCGCGCTCCTATTCCTTGTCCTTCGACCCGCCCAGCTTCGCCTTGAGCAGCGCTCCGAGGTTGGTGGTGCCGGCGCTCGCGCTGCCGCTCTCGGAAGAGTGCTTCTGCATGGCCGCGGCTTCTTCGGCCGCATCCTTCTGCTTGATGGACAGGTTGATGGAGCGGCTCTTGCGGTCGATGTTGACGATGACCATCTCGAGCTCGTCGCCTTCCTTCAAGTGCGTGCGGACGTCCTCGACGCGGTCCCGGGAGATCTCGGAAGCGCGCAGGTAGCCCTCGACATCCTTCTCGAGCTCGATCACCGCGCCCTTGGGCTCGACGGACTTCACCGTGCCGTGGACGATCGCGCCCTTGTCGTGGGTGGTGGTGTAGTTGCCGAACGGGTCGCCCTCGAGCTGCTTGATGCCGAGCGAGATGCGCTCGCGCTCGACGTCGATCGACAGCACCACGGTCTCGACCTCGTCGCCCTTCTTCAACGACTTGACCGCCTCTTCGCCGGTGGCCTGCCAGGACAGGTCCGACAGGTGCACCAGGCCGTCGATGTTGCCCGGCAGCCCGATGAAGACGCCGAAGTCGGTGATCGACTTGATCACGCCTTTCACCTTGTCGCCCTTTTTGTGGTTCATGGCGAACTCTTCCCAAGGGTTCGGCATGCACTGCTTCATGCCGAGCGAGATGCGGCGGCGGTCCTCGTCGATCTCCAGCACCATCACCTCGACCTCGTCGCCGAGCGACACCACCTTCGCGGGATGCACGTTCTTGTTGGTCCAGTCCATCTCGGAGACGTGCACCAGGCCCTCGATGCCGCTCTCGATCTCGACGAACGCGCCGTAGTCGGTGATGTTGGTCACCTTGCCGAAGAGGCGCGTGCCCTGCGGGTAGCGGCGCGAGATGCCGATCCACGGATCCTCGCCCAGCTGCTTGAGACCCAGGGAGACGCGGTTCTTCTCGGCGTCGAACTTGAGGGTCTTGGCGGTCACCTCGTCGCCCACCGACAGGACTTCCGTCGGGTGCTTCACGCGGCGCCAGGCGAGGTCGGTGATGTGCAGCAGGCCATCGATGCCGCCCAGGTCCACGAACGCGCCGTAGTCGGTGATGTTCTTCACGACGCCCTTCACCACGGCGCCTTCCCTCAGCGTCTCGAGGAGCTGCTGGCGCTCCACGCCGGCGGTCTCTTCCATGACGGCGCGGCGCGAGACCACGACGTTGTTGCGCTTGCGGTCGAGCTTGATGACCTTGAACTCGAGCTCCTTGCCTTCGAAGTGCGAGGTGTCCTTGACGGGACGCAGGTCCACCAGCGACCCGGGCAGGAAGGCGCGGATGCCGTTCACCATGACGGTGAGGCCGCCCTTCACCTTGCCGCTCACCACGCCCTTGATGATGCTGCCGGCAGCGAGCGCATCGTCCAGGCTCGTCCATGCGGCGAGCTTCTTCGCCTTGTCGCGCGACAGCTTGGTGGCGCCGAAGCCGTCTTCGAGGGCTTCGATGGCGACCGACACGAAGTCGCCGACCTTGACCTCGATCTCGCCGCGGTCGTCCTTGAATTCTTCGGTTGCGATGGTGCTCTCGGACTTGAGGCCGGCGTTGACGATCACGACGTTCGGATCGACCGAGATCACTTCGGCGGTGATCACCTCGCCGATGCGCATTTCCTGGCGGGAAAGGCTCTCCTCGAAGAGGGCGGCGAAGCTGTTTTCGGAGATGGGGGTGGGGTTGGTTGAGGTTTGGGCCAACATGAAAAACCTGACTTTCAGCGTTGAACGGCCGGGGCCGTCGTTGAACATCGCCAGCGGGCCGCCTCTTTCGGCTAACCCCCTGACACCCTTGGGCTTTTGCGCCCGGTCGTGGCGAAACGTCCTATCCGCACGCTGCTTGACACCACCAGCCGAGAATCCTGTCCACCGCCTGGTCCGCGGTAAGGCCCGTGGTATCGAGAAAAATCGCGTCCGGATAATGCTTTAGCGGCGCCACGGGGCGGGAGGTGTCCCTCTCGTCGCGACGCCGCAATTCCTCCACGACGTCCTGCATTTTGGCATACATTCCCTTTTCCATCAACTGCTTATGGCGCCGCACGGCGCGTGTCTCGACACCCGCGGTCAAAAACACCTTCAGAGGGGCGTCGGGAAAGACGATGGAGCCCATGTCGCGCCCGTCCGCGACCAGCCCGGGAGAGACCCTGAGCGCCCTCTGGCGGCGCAACAGCGCCTCGCGCACGCGGGGCTGCGAGGCGACCTGGGAAGCGGCCACGCCGACCTCCTCGGAGCGCAGCCGCAGGCTCACGTCGCGGCCGCCGAGGCTGATGCGATCCTCCCCGAAGGCTACGTCCATACCCTCGGCGAGCGCGGCAAGCGCTTCCTCGTCGTCCAGGGCCGCTCCCGCCTCCAGGGCCGCGAGCGCCACCAGGCGGTAGAGCGCGCCGCTGTCGAGGTAGTGGAACCCCAGGGCGGCGGCAACCCGCGCGGCGACGGTCCCCTTGCCCGAGGCCGAGGGTCCATCGATCGCGATCACCGGCGGGAGGGCGGCGGACGCCATCGTCAGAAAGCCAGGCCGAGAAAGGCGTCGAAGTATCCGGGGAAGGTCTTGGCGACGCAGCCGGGATCGTTGATGCGCACCGGCCGCGGGCCGAACGCCGCGAGCGAGAAGCTCATCGCCATGCGGTGGTCGTCGTAGGTGTCCACGCAGACCGGGGCGAGGCGTGGTTGCGAAGCACCGGCAGAGTCGGACACTGGGCGAGGAGCGAGGAAATCCGGTGGCGGAAGAATGCGCAGGGCGTCCCGGCCCTCCTCCACCGCGGCACCGAACTTGCGGAGCTCCGTGGCCATGGCGGCGATGCGGTCGGTCTCCTTCACCCGCCAGCTGCCGAT
>JBKJTM010000033.1:0-3974 GCA_046590805.1 Usitatibacter sp. | reverse complement strand
GGGGCGAGCGCCACTTCGCCGCGCACCTGAACGACTTCGACCTCGCCGCGAACAACGGCGGCTGGCAGTGCGCGTCGCACCCGGTGGAGGCCGCCCACTGCCAGCCGCCGTTGTTCGCGGCGAGGTCGAAGTCGTTCAGGTGCGCGGCGAAGTGGCGCTCGCCCCAGCGCCAGTCCACCAGCAGGTCCTTGGCGAGGAACGATGCGGTGACCATGCGCAGGCGGTTGTGCATGTAGCCCGTCTGCAGCAGCTGGCGCATGCCCGCGTCTACGAAGGGGTAGCCGGTCGCGCCCTGCTGCCACGCGGAAAAGAGACGCTCGTCGTTCGGCCAGGCGATGCGCGCGAATTCGGCGTGGAAGGACTCACGCGCCGCGCGCGGGTGGTGCCAGAGGATCTGGAAGTAGAAGTCGCGCCACGCGAGCTCCGAAAGCCAGACCCGCGCGCCCTCGCTCTCGCGTCCGAGCGCGAGCCGCGCCAGCTCGCGGATCGACACCGTACCGAAGCGGTTGTGCACGCCCAGATAGGACACGCCGCGGACCGCGGGGAAGTCGCGCGCGCGGGCGTAGTCGTCGATGCGGCCCTCGAAATCGGCGAGCAGCCGCGCCGCGCCCTGCGTGCCACTGCCGGCGGGCGAGGAAGCCATGTCGGTCCGCTCGAAGCCCAGGGCCTCGAGCGCGGGCATGTCCGCCGGAAAGGGCGGTGGCGCGAGACCCTTCGAGTGGCGCCCGACCGCATAGGCCTCGACATAGAAAGGGTCCATCAGCTTGAGCCACGCGTTCCTGTAGGGCGTGAAGACCGTGTACGGCCGCCCCGCCTGGGTGAGGACCTCGTCCTTCTCGAAGATCGCCTGGTCCTTGGCGCGGTGGAAGCGTCGCCCCTGGGCGGTGAGCGCGCCCTCGACCCGCGCGTCGCGCGCCGTGGCGTCGGGCTCGTAATCGCCGTTGCAGAAGACGGCATCGACCCCCAGCCGCCCGGCGAGCGCGGGGATCGCCGCCGCCGCGCGCTCGTGCAGCACGATGAGCCCACCCCCCCGCGCGCGCAGCGCCTCGCCGAGCGAGCGCACGCTCTCCCAGATGAATTCCACGCGACGGTCGGCGCGGCGCGGCAGCTGCTCCAGGATCTCGCGGTCGAAGACGAAGGCGCAGTACACCCGCTCGGCGGACTTGAGCGCGAAATAGAGCCCCGCGTTGTCCTCGTGGCGCAGGTCGCGGCGGAACCAGAACAGGGCGGAGCGGTAGGCGGGCACCGGCGGAACCTCCCGGTCCCATTTGAGCCAAACTTCGTGAAGGATTAAAATACGCGACCGGTGGCAAATGCAAACGATCAACCTTACCAGCCACTTCCTCATCGCCATGCCGGCGATGTCGGACCCCAATTTTTCCCGCACCCTCACCTTCGTCTGCGAGCACAACGAGCGGGGGGCGCTGGGCATCGTGGTGAACCGCCCCATCGACGTGACCCTTTCGACCCTCTTCCGCCAGGTGGATATCCCGCTCGAGCGCTCGCCGCTCGAGTCGCAGCCGGTCTATTTCGGCGGCCCGGTGCAGTTCGACCATGGCTTCGTGCTGCACCGGCCGGTTGGCGAGTGGAAGTCGACGCTGCCGGTCGGCGACTTGGGGCTCACCAGCTCGCGCGACATCCTCGAGGCGATGGCCCGGGGCGAGGGCCCGCGCGAGCAGCTGGTGGCGCTGGGTTACGCGGGCTGGGCGCCGGGCCAGCTCGAGGACGAGATCAAGAGGAACGGCTGGCTCACCGTCGAGGCGGACCTGGACGTGATCTTCAACGTGCCGCCGGAGACGCGCTACGAGACGGCGATGCTGGCGCTCGGGGTGAACCCCGCCAACCTTTCGGAGGAGGCGGGCCACGCGTGATCGAGGGGACTCTCATCGGCTTCGATTTCGGCGAGCGCCGCATCGGAGTCGCGGTAGGAGAGACGTCGACCCGCATCGCGAGCCCGATCGGTGCGATCGACGAACCCGCCAACGAGCCGCGCTTCAAGGCGATCGAGGCGCTGGTGCGTGAGTGGCAGCCGGCGGGCTTCGTGGTCGGCCGCCCGCGCCACGATGACGGTTCCGAGCACGCGGTGGCGAAGCTCGCGGAGAAATTCGCGCGTCGCCTGGAAGCGCGCTTCGCGCTCCCGGTCGCGTTCGTCGACGAGACCCTCACCTCGGCCGTCGCGGCCGACAGCCTTCGCGGCACGCGCACCCGCGCCCGCCGTCCGAGCGACGTGGATGCCATGGCCGCGACCCTGATCCTGCAAAGTTTTCTCGACGAGATGCCGCGCGTGGACGCGCGCCGTCCATGAGCGAGCCGCTCCCCGATCCCGAAGCGCTGGTGCGCGCGCTCGCCGAAGAGATGCGCGGCAAGCTCTCGCCCGACGCGGGCCTGGTCGGCATCTACACCGGCGGCGCGTGGGTGGCGGAGCGGCTGCATCGCCTGCTGGGACTCACGGTGCCGCTCGGCCTGATCGCGGTCACGCTGCATCGCGACGATTTTGGCCGCATCGGCCTGCACCGCGAGGCGCGCCGCAGCCAGATCCCGTTTCCGGTCGATGGGCGCGAGGTGGTGCTGGTGGACGACGTGTTGCACACCGGCCGCACGGTGCGCGCCGCGGTGAACGAAATCTTCGACTTCGGCCGCCCGAAGGCGGTGCGCCTGGCGGTGCTCGCCGACCGCGGCGGGCGCGAGCTGCCCGTGGGCGCGGACTTCACCTGCGCCAGGGTCGAGATGGCGCGCGACGAGGAGCTGGTGCTCTCCAACGACAACGGAAGGCTCCGCTTCGCGGCGGTGAAGAGGCCGCAATGAGGCACAACGCGAGCCTCCAGGTCGCCCCCGACGGCACCCTGAAGCATCTGCTCACGACCGAGGGGCTGCCGGCGGCCACCATCACCCGCATCCTCGACACCGCCGACCAGTTCGTCTCGGTCTCGGAGCGCGAGGTGAAGAAGGTGCCGCTGCTGCGCGGCAAGTCCATCTTCAACGTGTTCTTCGAGAACTCCACGCGCACCCGCACCACCTTCGAGATCGCGGCCAAGCGCCTCTCGGCCGACGTGATAAACCTCAATGTGGGCGCATCCTCGACCACCAAGGGCGAGACGCTCCTCGACACCGTCTGGAACCTGCAGGCGATGGACGCCGACATGTTCGTCGTGCGCCATTCACAGTCGGGCGCGGCGCACCTGATCGCGCGCCACGTGAAGCCGGGCGTGGCGGTGATCAACGCGGGCGACGGCCGCCACGCGCACCCCACCCAGGGCCTGCTCGACATGTACACCATCCGCCACTACAAGCGCGACTTCAGCTCGCTCACGGTGGCGATCGTGGGCGACGTGCTGCATTCGCGCGTGGCGCGCTCGCAGATCCACGCGCTGAAGACGCTCGGCGTGCCCGACGTGCGCGTCATCGGTCCCAAGACGCTGCTGCCCGCCGCGGTCGAGCGCCTCGGCGTGAGCGTCCACCACGACATGGCCGAAGGCGTGCGCGATTGCGACGTGGTAATCATGCTGCGGCTGCAGAACGAGCGCATGAACGGCGCGCTGCTGCCCTCGGCCGGCGAGTTCTTCAAGAGCTACGGCCTGAGCGCCGAAAAGCTGGCGCTGGCCAAGCCCGATTGCATCGTCATGCACCCGGGCCCGATCAACCGCGGCGTCGAGATCGACTCCACGGTGGCCGACGGCGCGCAGAGCGTGATCCTGCCGCAAGTGACCTTTGGCATCGCGGTGCGCATGGCGGTGATGTCGATCATCGCGGGGAACAACGCATGAAGATCCTCATCCACGGGGGTCGGCTCATCGACCCGGCGAGCGGCCGCGACGCACTCGCCGACGTGGCCATCGCCGCTGGCCGCATCGTCGCCCTCGGCGCCGTCAGCGCCGACTTCCAGCCCGAGCGCCGCATCGATGCCACGGGCCTGATCGTGGCCCCAGGTCTCGTCGACCTGGCGGTGCGCCTGCGCGAGCCCGGCCACGAGCACG
>JBKJTM010000009.1:0-3719 GCA_046590805.1 Usitatibacter sp. | reverse complement strand
GCCGGCACGCTCACGCTCAGCTGGACGCCCCAGGGAACGTGTAGTCCTGCGCACGGTACTGATCGCCAAAACCGTGACGGGCCACGACCACCGGCTTATCCCAGTGCGGGACCAGGCGCGGCACGTTCTTGCAGATGATCGGCTCGCGGAAGATGGTGCCGTCAAGGATGTTGCGGATGGTGCCATTGGGGCTCTTCCACATCTGCTTCAGGCCGAATTCCTTCACCCGCCCCTCGTCGGGGGTGATGGTGGCGCATTTGACCGCCACGCCGTGCTTCTTGGTGGCGTTGGCGGCATCCACGGTGACTTGGTCGTTGGTCTCGTCGCGGTGCTGCACGCCGAGGTCGAAATACTTCAGGTCGACGTCGAGATAGGGCAGGATCAGCTTCTCGCGGATCTTCTGCCAGATGATGCGCGTCATCTCGTCGCCGTCCATCTCGACGATGGGGTTCTTGACCTTGATCTTGCTCATCGTTCTTGACCTTTGCGTTCGTGGGGCACAATCGAAAATTATAGCCCAGCGCCCGCCCGCCCCCTCCACGCCATGAGTCGCCTCGTCCTTCTCAACAAGCCCTACGGGGTGATTTGCCAGTTCACCTCCGAAGGGCGCCATCGCACCCTCAAGGATTTCGTGCCCGTTCCCGGCGTTTATCCCGCCGGGAGGCTAGACACCGACAGCGAGGGCCTGCTCGCGCTGACCGACGACGGCGCCGTGCAGGCGATGATCGCGGACCCGCGCAACAAGATGGAGAAGATGTATTGGGTGCAGGTCGAGGGCGAGCCCGAGGACGAAGCCCTCACGCGGCTCGCAAAGGGAGTCGAATTGAACGACGGCCCGACCCTGCCCGCCCGCGCGCGCCGCATCGAGGCGCCACCGGGGCTCTGGGAGCGCGAGCCGCCGATCCGCGTGCGCAAGGCGATCCCGACCTCCTGGATCGAGGTGGCGCTGCGCGAAGGCCGCAACCGCCAGGTGCGCAGGATGACCGCCGCCGTCGGGTTGCCGACGCTGCGCCTGATCCGCGCCGCGATCGGGCCCTGGGCCCTCGACGGCCTCGCGCCGGGGCGCTGGCGGGAAGAGCCGGTACCCTCCAAACGGTTCTAGGGGCGATACGCCGATCCGTGCGCCGTTGAACAAGTCCTCCTCACCTTGTCAACCCCGGTATAATGCGCGGCGTTAATGTGGAAGACGCGGCTTTCAGAATAGCGACGTCACAACGTTAATCACCCCCCGACTGCTGTTCAACACACTAGGAAACCAACAATGAAGAAGCTGTCCGCCCTGATCGCCGTGCTCTTTGCGTCGGCCTCGATCGGCGTGTTCGCGCAAGCGACCCCGGCGACCCCGGCCAAGCCGGCCGAGCCCGCGAAGCCCGGCGTTGCCCCCGCCAAGCCCGCGACCCCCGCCACCCCCGCCGTCCCCTCCGCCAAGGCCGAAGCGCCCAAAGCGGTGGACATGAAGGACGACAAGAAGGCTGCCGCCGACAAGAAGGCCGCCGACAAGAAGGCCGCTGCCGACAAGAAGGCCGCCGACAAGGCCGCGCCGATGAAGCCGGCCGAGCCGATGAAACCGGCCGAGCCGAAGAAAGAAGCGCCGAAGAAGTAATCCGGCACGCAGCACCTGGAAGGCGGGGCTCCGGCCCCGCCTTTCGCATTTTCGGGCTTGTAGAATCATTCGATGAAGATCGTCGTGGGACTCTCCGGTGGCGTGGACTCCGCCGTGGCCGCGCTGCGGCTGAAGCACGCCGGCCACGAGGTGCTGGGCCTCTTCATGAAGAACTGGGAGGACGACGACGACGACGAGCACTGCTCCACGCGCGAGGACCTGGTCGACGCGGTGTCTGCCGCGGAGCGGATCGGCATCGACATCGAGGCGGTCAACTTCGCCGCCGAGTATCGCGAGCGGGTGTTCGCGAGCTTCCTCTCCGAGTATCGCGCCGGGCGCACTCCCAATCCCGACGTGCTCTGCAACGCCGAGATCAAGTTCAAGGCATTCCTGGACCACGCGATGGCGCTCGGCGCGGAGAAGATCGCCACCGGGCACTACGCCCGCGTGGAGGAACGCGACGGCCGCTTCGCGCTGCTGAAAGGCCTCGATCCCGGCAAGGACCAGAGCTATTTCCTCCACCGCCTCACCCAGGCTCAGCTCGCCCGCACGCTCTTCCCCGTGGGCCACCTGAACAAGGCCGACGTGCGGCGCATCGCTCGCGAGGCGGGTTTGCCCAACCACGCCAAGCGCGACTCCACCGGCATCTGCTTCATCGGCGAGCGGCCCTTCCGTGAGTTCCTGGGGCGCTACCTGCCGCGCGAACCCGGGCCGATGGTGACTGCCGACGGCGAGCGCGTCGGCGAGCACATCGGCCTCATGTACTACACCATCGGCCAGCGCCAGGGACTCGGCATCGGTGGGCGGCGCGAAAGCCCAGGCGATCCCTGGTATGTCGCGGGCAAGGACATGGCGTCCAACACGCTCACCGTGGTCCAGGGGCATGACCACCGGCTGCTGCTGAAGCAACACCTGGCCGCGGCCGATGCGAGCTGGGTCGGGGGTGGGCCGCCCGCGCCTTCGGGCGACCCGCTGGCCGCCAAGACCCGCTACCGCCAGGCGGATTCGGCATGCGCGTTGCGTTACGAATGCGACGACACCTTCGCGCTCGACTTCGCCGCACCGCAATGGGCGGTCACGCCCGGGCAGTCGGCGGTGGTCTACCGCGGCGCGGAATGCTTGGGCGGCGGGGTGATCCGCTAGAGGGAAGGTATTCCCTAGCCCGGCCGGGTGGCCTTGAACGAGGGGCGCAGTTCCATCCGCTCCGCCCACGCCTTCATCCTGGCATCGGATTGCCGCCATGCGAGCTCGGGCATGCGGAACTCCGCCCAGAAGAGCCCGCAAGCGCACGCAATGTCGGCCAGGTTGATGCGATCGCCGCCGATATAGGCCTTGTCGCCCAGCTCGCGGCCGACGGCGGCGATGCCGGCATTCACCTTGTCCATCTGGCGCGCGACCCACGCGGCGTCCTGGCGCGAGGAATCGCGCTTCCTTTCGAGGAACGCGGTGATGCCGGCGTCGGCCAGGCCGTCGCCGAGCGCCTCGCCGCGCCGCACCCGCGCGCGCGCCAGGGCATCCCCGGGAATCAGGGTGTTGCCGGAGATGGCGTCCAGATACTCGCTGATCACCGCCGAGTCGTAGATCGAATCGCCGCTGTCCAGTTCCAGCGCGGGGACCTTGTTGAGCGGGTTGTAGCGCGGCACGGTGGTGGTCGCGCTCCACGCGCTCTCCTCGATGAACTCGTGTTCGATCGAACGCTCCGCGAGGACCACGCGGATCTTGCGTACGAAGGGAGAGGTGAGCGAGCCGACGAGCTTCATGGGGTGCCTTTATGCGCGGACGAGGCGGCGGAGTATAGCAGCGGGTGCTAGAATTCGGCCTCCCGAAGATGCCCTCTCCCCTCACCGCCCTCTCGCCCCTCGACGGGCGCTACGCCGCGAAAACGCGGGTCCTGCAGGAGCATTTCAGCGAGTACGCGCTCATGCGCGAACGCGTCGCCGTAGAGCTCGCGTGGCTGATCGCGCTCGGCGAGGAATTCTCCTTCGATGCGATGCAGCCCTTTTCCGCCTCTACCCGGGAGGAGCTGGGGAAAGCCGCCGCCGACTTCTCGATCGCGGATGCCGAGCGCATCAAGGCGATCGAGACGACCACCAACCACGACGTGAAGGCGGTCGAG
>JBKJTM010000476.1:0-19190 GCA_046590805.1 Usitatibacter sp. | reverse complement strand
GTCGATCAGATATTCCAGCGTGATCATCACCGGGCCGGCGGCGAGGTCGATGGGCATCGATGGCACCGGCTCCGGCCAGGGATTGGTGGGCGTGTGGTCTTCCTCCTGCTCGCCTTCCAGCACCCGGTTGCGGGTGAGCGCGAGCGCCGCGAGCAGGCTCACCGAGCAGCACACGAGGCTCGTTGGCACGCTGGTCGATTCGGCGAGCCGCCCCCAGATGAAGGCGCCGGCCGCTGTTCCGCCCATGATCGCCATCTGGTAGATCGCCATGCCGCGGGCGCGCACCCAGTTGGGAAGTGACAGCTGCGCCGAGACCGACACGGAGTTGGCGGTGATGATCCAGGCCGCGCCGCCGAGGAACATCGCCGGCATGGCCATCCAGGCATGGTCGGAGAACGCCACCACGAAGGTGCTCACCGACTGCAGCAGCGATCCGCGCAGCGCCAGCTGGTCGCGGTTCCAGCGGTAGCGAAGCTTCGGCAGCTGTGTGGCTGCGACGACCGCACCGAGTCCAAGCGCGGCGAGCAGCAGCGTGAAGATGAAGGCACCGCCGTCCACCATCCGCTTGGCCACCAGCGGCAGCAGCGCGATCAACGCGGTCGCGTGCAGGAAGAAGGAACAGGTGAGGACAATCGCGTCCTTCATGCGGCGCGACTCGCGCACGTACTGCCAGCCCAGCCGCATAGCCCCAAGGAACCGCTCGCCCGGCAGCACCGATGGCGGCTTGGTTTCGCGCCGCCAGCGGAACAGCACCAGGGCGCAGGCGATGGAAAGCACCCCGTTCATCGCGAACACGTACTCGCTGCCGAAGGCCGCGATGATGGCGCCTGCGACCAGCGGGCCCACGATGCGCGAGACGTTCACCGCGATGCCGTTCAGCGCGAGGCCGAGCGGCAACTGCTCGCGCGGCAGCAGCTCCGGGATGATCGCCGCGTACACCGGCCAGCGCATCGCCAGGCCGATGCCGTTGGTGAACACGAGCAGCAGCAGCAGGGTAGGCGTGAGCCCTACGGTGATCGAGACGAGGTAGAGCACCGCGGCGTTGATCGCCACCCAGATCTGCGTGACCATGAAGTACTTGCGCCGGTCGACGATGTCGGCGAGCGCGCCGCTCGGCAATCCGAGGAGGAACACCGGCAGCGACGAGGCGGTGGTCACCATCGCGATCAGCGTGGCCGAGGTGGTGAGCGAAGTCATCAGCCAGGCGGCGGCCACGTCGTTCGCCCACATGCAGATGTTGGACGTGGCCCAGACGAGCCAGAGCATGCGGAAGGTCCGCAGCTTCAGCGGCTCCCACGGCGACAGCGGGCCGGGACGGGGCAGCGACCCGGAAGGCGGGGGCTCGGTGGGCATTATTGCTAGTATCGCACTCGATGGCATCCGCACCTCCGAAGTTCCACGCCTCGCCGTACCTCCTGCTCAGCCTCACCAGCTTCTTCTGGTCGCTCAACTGGGTGATCGGCCGCGCCCTCGTGGGCCACGTCTCTCCCTTCGCGCTTGCGTTCGCGCGCTGGCTGGTCGCAGTCGCGGTGATGATGCCCTTCGCTTGGCCCGCCATACGCGCCAATTGGCCCGCGATCCGGCGCAACTGGAAGACGATCGCGTGGCTCGCCTTCTGGGGCACGGGCCTGCACAACGCCTTCGCCTACGTGGGGCTGCAGTACACCACCGCCACCAATGGCGTGATCCTCAACAGCTCGATCCCGATCATGATCATCGTGCTAGGGTGGATCGTCTATCGCGAGACGATCACGCGCACGCAGGCGCTCGGTGTGGGTATCTCGTTGGCGGGGATCCTGGCGATCATCGCGCGCGGCGATCTCGCGGTGCTCGCTGGGCTCTCGCTCAACAAGGGCGACCTGATCGTGCTCGTCGGCATGGGCTTCTGGGCGGCCTACACGGTCTTCCTGCGGATGAAGCCCGCGGACCTTCCGGGCCTGGCGCTCCTCGCCTGTTGCGGCTGCGTGGGTGTGGTGCTGCTGCTGCCGCTGTTCGCCTTCGAGATGCTGTTCATGGACGGGCGCGTCGAGCTCAGCCCCGCGACCCTCGGCGCGATGCTCTACGTCGGCATCTTTCCCTCGTTCGTCGGCTACATCTTCTGGAACCGCGGCGTGGCGGAGGTGGGTCCCAACGTGGCGGGAATCTTCGTGCACCTGATGCCGGCCTTCGGGGCGCTGCTGGCATGGCTCTTCCTTGACGAGCGCATCGAGCTCTACCACTTCGTCGGCATCGGGTTGATACTTGCCGGCGTCGCGCTGACGACGAGAGGGCATCGAGCCGATCCTGAGCCGGGGCCCGAGTGAGCGGACAGGCCCTCCTTACCCGTAGCATCCTCTGCGCCTCGATCGCTTGCTGCGGGCCGCTGCACGCGATCGAGCTTGCGGGCGTGGTCGAGGCGCGCGTCCTGGCCACTGATGCGCAACGCAGCTGGACGCGCGAGGGTCTGGACAAGTCGCGTTTCGACCGGGATTCCGGTCCCATCCGCCTCGGCTACGCTTTCCTGCGCCTCGATGCCGATCTCCTCGACGCCGTCACCGCGAGAGTCGTGGCGAGTGCCAGCGACGACCGCCGCGCGCTGTTGGACATCAACGAAGCGTGGCTGGGCTGGAATCCGGTGCCGAGCAGCCCGTGGAAGGTGCGGGCGAGGCTCGGCGCGTTCTTCCCCGCCATGAACCTGGAGATCGACTACGAGAGCATCGGGTGGACGCCGGCGCGCACGATCTCGAGCTCCGCCATCAATGCCTGGATTGGCGAGGAGTTTCGTACGCAGGGGCTCGAGCTCAGCATCGTCCGCAAGGGAAACGCCGCGCGCTCGCCGCACGACTTCGGCTTCTCCGCGGCCTTGTTCGGCCGCAACGATCCGGCGGGAACCCTGCTCGCGTGGCGCGGCTGGTCGATTGGCGACCGAATCACCGGCCTGACAGAGCCAGTCCGGTTGGCCGATCTGCCGGTGTACCGGCCGAGCGGGGCGCTGACCGAACAGGCGCGGAGCCTGCACATCGCGCGCGAGATCGACCACCGGGTCGGTTACTACGCTGCGGCGCACTACGGACACGGCGCCTGGCTTGGGGTGGATGCGCTCCGCTATGACAATCGCGGCGACCCGCGGGTCGTCCGGAACGGCCAGTACAGCTGGAACACGCGCTTCGACCACGTGAGCGTGCGCCTGGAGCCCGGTGGTCGATGGACGTGGCTCGCACAGGCACTGCGCGGCGAGACGCTGATGGGGCCGAACGCCGTGCGCCTGCGCTACGACGCCGGCTACGTGCTCGCGAGCCATCCGCTCGGCCCGGGCCACGTCACGATGCGTTTCGACCGGTTCCGGGCGAGGGAACATCCGGCCGACGTGCTGCCGAGCGACCCCAACGGCGAGCACGGCCGGGGGCTCGCCCTCGCCTATTTCTGGCGGATCGATCGCGCCGTCGAGGGGGTCGTCGAGGCTCTCGAGGTGCGCAGCGTCCGCGCCTCACGCACCTTGTTCGGCGCGGTCCCCGACCGGACCGAGCGCAGCCTCACAGCGGCCATTCGCTGGCGATTCTGAGGGCGTGTTGGCGATGATCCTGATCGGAGGGGACGCATGGAATTGATCCTCTGGCGACACGCCGATGCCGAAGACCCCGGACCGAAAGGGGATTTCGCCCGCGAGCTGACGAAGAAGGGGCGCAAGCAGGCCGAACGCATGGCCGATTGGCTGCGGCCGCGCCTCGAGGGCGAGTGGACCGTGCTCAGCAGTCCCGCGGCGCGCGCGATCCAGACGGTGACACCGCTCGGCATGGATTACGAGGTGCGTCCGGGTCTGGATACGTCCAGCAGCGCGGCCGACATGCTGCGCGAGACCGGATGGCCCGATGGCGAGCGCGTCATCGTGGTGGGCCACCAGCCGACCCTCGGGGAGGTCGCGGCGTACCTCATGGGCGGCGGCGGGGGCGACATCGCCGTGCGCAAGGGCGCGGCCTACTGGTTTGCCACCCGCGGCCGCGATGGCAAGACCGAGACCGTCCTCAAGGCGGTGATGAATCCCGAGATGCTCGACGAGGGCTGAAACGGGGCAAAATAGGTCGACACCCGCCGTATCCGGAGATCCGATGAAGCTCACGCCCGAACAGATCGCCGCCTTCGACCGCGACGGCTACCTCTTCTTCCCGTCGCTCTTCTCGCCTGCGGAGATCAAGACCCTCACCGACGAGGTCCCGCGCCTCTACGCCATGCAACGGCCCGAGAACGTGCGCGAGAAGGGACGCGATGCGGTGCGCACCAACTTCGCCGCGCACCTTTACAGCGAGCCCTTCGCCCGCCTCGCGCGCCATCCGCGCATGCTCGATCCGGTGGTGCAGTACTTCGGCGAGGCGGTGTACATGCACCAGTTCAAGATCAACGGCAAGATGGCCTTCGATGGCGACGTCTGGCAATGGCACCAGGACTACGGCACCTGGATGAACGACGACCTGATGCCGGAGGCGCGCGCGATGAACGTCGCGATCTTCCTGGACGAGGTGAACGAGTTCAACGGCCCGCTGATGTTCATCCCCGGCAGCCACCAGCAGGGCGCGCTACCCGCGGGTCACGACACCAGCACCACCAGCTATCCGCTTTGGACGATCGACAAGGACACCATCTCGCAGCTGGTGGCGCAGCGCGGCATCGTGGCGCCCAAGGGCCCCGCGGGCTCGATGATCCTTTTCCATGGCTGTCTGGTGCACGCATCGACGTCCAACCTCTCGCCGTGGAACCGGGTCGCGGTGTACCTGAGCCTGTGCGCGGTCTCCAACCACATCCGCCGCTTCAAGCGCCCCGAATACATCGCCCACCGCGACTTCACGCCGATCGCCTGCCTGCCGGATGACTGCCTGTTGAAGCCCTATCCGGTGGATCTGCCGTGGAAGGACGGGACGCCGGAGTCGGCGATGAAGACCGAGATCGCTGCCTAGCGGTTCGTCGTCCCGGGCGCCGCTGCTCGTCGTCCCGGGCGCCGCAACGCGGCGATGGCCCGGGACCCAATCTTGTGCTGACGATACATTGGGCCCCCGCCTACGCGGGGGCGACACCTTTGCGGACTTACTCCGCCGCCACCTCGAGCTCGTACCCCACGCTGCGCCAATCGTCTTTCTCGCGTTCGAGGGCGACTGCGATCAGCGAGTTGCGCTCCAGCCAGTCGGCAGGAAGCTTCACGCGCCAGCTGCGACCCTCGCCGCGCACCGCGAGCTTTGGCAGCGGCAGCGTGCGGCGGCTGCGGTAGACGATGACTGCCAGGCGCAGGCAGAACGCCAGCCGGGCGAGGTGCGGGTCGCCGTCGAACGCGGGGCGCATCTTGGCGAGCTTGCCGCGCTGCGCAAGCACCAGGTTGGAGAGCCAGCCCTGTTCCTGGCGCGAGAAGCCGGGCATGTCGGCATTGGCGAGGATGTAGGCGGAGTGCTTGTGGTACGCGCCTTGCGCGATCGAGATGCCGATCTCGTGCAGCCGCGCCGCCCAGTCGAGGAAGTTGTCGCCCGCCGTGGTGCCGGCGGCGCGTTCGTCAAGGCCCGCGTGCAGCCGTTTGGAGAGGGTGCGCACGCGCTGTGCCTGAATGGAATCGACATGGTAGCGCCGCGCGAACTGCTCGACGGTGACCTCGCGGATGTCGCGGTGGTGCACACGGCCGAGGAGATCCCAAAGGACGCCGTCGCGAAGCGCGCCGCTCGCCACCGTCATCGCGTCGATGCCGAGCTCGCCGAAGATGCCCGACATGATGGCGACCCCGCCCGCGACCACCGGGATACGCTCCTCGCGCAGCCCGGCGAGCTCGACCTTGCGCAAGTCCCCGGCCGCGAGGAGCTGCTCGCGCAGCCAGGCGAGCCCCGCCGCGGTGATGGCGCCGTCGGCCTGGCCGTTCTTCTGCAGGATCTCGGCGATCGAGCGCGCGGTGCCGGAGGAGCCCACGGCCTCCTTCCAGCCCTCGCGCTCGTAGCGCGCCGCGATCGCCTGCACCTGCTCGCGCGCCGCGAGCTCCGCCTGCCTGAGCGATTTCCTGTCGAGGCGCCCGTCGCCGAAGAACTCGGCGGTGTAGCTCACGCAGCCCATGTAGAGGCTCTCGACCTCCTTGGTCTTCAGCTTGTGGCCGATGATGAACTCGGTCGAGCCGCCGCCGATGTCGACCACCAGCCGGTTGTGGCTCGCCATCGGCAGCGAATGGACCACGCCGAGATAGATAAGGCGGGCCTCTTCGCGCCCCGAGATCACCTCGATCGGGAACCCGAGCGTCTGCTCCGCGCGTTTCAGGAACGGGCCGGAATTCTTTGCCACCCGCAGCGCATTGGTGCCGACGACCCGCACCGCCGCGCTGGGCATGCCGGCAAGGCGTTCGGCAAAGGTCTTCAGCGCCGCGATCGCGCGTTCCTGCGCCTTGTCGTCGAGATTCTTGTCGGGCGTGAGGCCGGTGGCGAGCCGGACGGTTTCCTTGAGCGAATCGAGGGGATAGATCTGGTCGTCGACAACGCGCCCGATGGCGAGATGGAAGCTGTTGGAGCCGAGGTCCACCGCGGCCAGAGTGCTGTATTCCATTAAGCTGGAGTATGCCATCCGCTTTCGTCACATTTCCGTCACGCAACGAGGCTAGCCTTGGCCCATAAGAAGACCAAGGCGGCGGCCAAACGCGTGTCGCGACACTCCCCCGAGCATTTCTTCAACCGCGAGCTGCAGGCGCTCGAGTTCAACCGCCGCGTGCTCGCGCAGGCCGAGGACCGCGCGGTGCCGATCCTCGAGCGGCTGCGCTTCCTCTGCATCGTCTCCTCCAACCTGGACGAGTTCTTCGAGATCCGGCTTTCGGGGGTCAAGGAGCAGATCAAGCTGGGAGCCGCGGCCGCCGGGCCCGATGGCATGACACCGCTGACGATATTCCGGCAGGTCGCCGCGCGCGCGCAGGGCATCGTCGAGCGCCAGTACCGGCTGCTGAACGAGGAGATCCTTCCCGAACTCGCCAGGGAGGGGATCCGGTTCCTGCGCCGCGCCGAATGGTCGCCCAGCCAGCAGGAGTGGATCCGCGACTACTTCTTCCGCGAGATGATGCCGCTGCTCACGCCGATCGGCCTCGATCCCGCGCACCCTTTCCCGCGCGTCTTCAACAAGAGCCTCAACTTCGCGGTCGAGCTGGAAGGGCGCGACGCCTTCGGGCGCGATTCGCGCGCGGCCATCGTGCAGGCGCCGCGCGTCCTGCCGCGCGCGATCCGGCTGCCGAAGAGCGTGGCGCAGGGGCCGAGCGACTTCGTCTTCCTCTCCTCGATCCTGCACATGCACGTGGGGGAGCTCTTCTCCGGCATGACGGTGCTCGGCTGCTACCAGTTCCGCGTCACACGCAATTCCGACCTCTTCGTCGAGGAAGAGGAGGTGAAGGACCTGCGCCAGGCCCTCCAGGGGGAGCTGCCCCAGCGGCACTTCGGCGACGCGGTGCGCCTCGAGGTCGCCGACAACATGTCGGAGGCGATGACGCGCTTCCTGCTGTCGCAGTTCGGCCTCGAGGGCGACGACCTCTACTCGGTCGCGGGTCCGGTGAACCTGGTGCGCCTGATGAGCATTCCGGAACAGGTGAACCGCCCCGACCTCGAGTTCACGCCGTTCCAGCCGGGGCTTCCCAAGTCGCTCTCCAAGGGGCGCGACATCTTCCAGACATTGCGCAAGGGCGACGTGCTGCTGCATCGCCCGTTCCAGTCGTTCACGCCGGTGATCGACTTCATCCGCGAGGCGGCGCGCGATCCGCAGGTGGTGGCGGTGAAGCAGACCGTGTACCGCACCGGCACCGACTCGGTGATCATGCAGACGCTCATCGATGCGGCGCGCGCCGGCAAGGAGGTCACCGTCGTGGTCGAGCTGATGGCGCGCTCCGGCGAGGAGGGGAACATCAACTGGGCGGCGCGGCTGGAGGAGGTGGGCGCGCACGTGGTGTACGGCGTCGTCGGCCACAAGACCCACGCCAAGATGTCGATGATCGTGCGACGCGAGGCCGGCGCCCTCGTGCGCTACGCCCACCTGGGTACCGGCAACTACCACCCGCGCACCGCGCGCTTCTACACCGACTTCGATCTCCTCACCTGCCGCCCCGAGGTGTGCGCGGACGTGAACGAGGTCTTCCAGCAGTTGACCGGCCTCGGCAAGGCCTCGAAGCTGAACCACGTCTGGCAGGCGCCCTTCACCATGCACCAGCAGGTGCTCGAGGCGATCGAGAACGAGACGCGGCACGCGAAGGCGAAGAAGCCGGCGCGCATCATCGCCAAGATGAACGCGCTCCTCGAGCCGCAGATCATCGAGGCGCTCTACAAGGCGTCGCAGGCGGGCGTGAAGGTGGACCTCATCGTGCGCGGCGTGTGCGCGCTTCGCCCGCAGGTGAAGGGGCTGTCCGAGAACATCCGCGTGCGCTCGGTGATCGGCCGCTTCCTCGAGCACACGCGCGTGTTCCACTTCCGCAACGCCCACGCCCAGGTGTGGCTCTCCAGCGCCGACTGGATGGACCGCAACTTCTTCCGCCGGATCGAGCTCGCCTTCCCGGTGCTCGACGCCAAGGTGAGGAAGCGGATCATGGACGAGGGGCTCAAGTCCTACCTGGCGGACAACGTCCAGTCATGGGACATGCAGCCCGACGGCAGCTTCAAGCGGGTGAAGCGCGGGCGCTCCAAAGCGTACTGCGCCCAACGCGACCTGATGAAGCTGCTCGCGACGTAGCGTGTCGCCCCGGGCGCCGCGATCGCGGCGATGGACCGGGGCCCAAGCTCGCGATGCATTGGGCCCCGCCTACGCGGGGGCGACGGCTGCGCGGCGCGAAACTCCGCCTACTGCCAGAACTTCCACCACGCCCGGGTGCGGTTCTGCCCCGACTGCGCCATGCGTTCGGCGGGGAAGTTCTTCACCAGCACCTTGCGGGTGTCGTCGCGCAGGTCGGTCATCCCCATGCGGTCGTAGCCCTCGATCATGATGTCGAGCGCGTCCTTCTGGATCGGGGAGTTCGGGAAACGGGCGATCGCGTCCTGCGCCCGGTTCACCGCGGCGAGGTAGGCGTCGCGCGAGAGGTAGTAACGCGCGACGTTGATCTCGTGGCGCGCGAGGGCCTCGATCAGGTACGCCATCCGGTCGCGCGCGTCGGGCGCGTAGCGGCTCTCTGGAAAGCGGCTCACCAGCTCCTTGAAGCCCTCGAACGATTCCCGCGCGGACTTCGGGTCGCGGTCGGCGAGGTCCTGGCGGGTCCAGCGGGCGAGGGTGCCGAGGTCCTCGCGGAAGTTGATCAGCGCCTTGAGATACAGCGCGTAGTCGATGCTCGCGTGGTTCGGGTGCGTCTTGATGAACTTGTCGACCGCGGTGATCGCGGAGGCGCTCTCGCCCTGCTTGTAGTTGGCGTAGGCGACCTCGAGTTGGGCCTGCTGCGCGAAGCGCCCGAACGGGAACTTGGACTCGAGCTGCTCGTAGAGCTTGATCGCCGCGGCCCAGCTGCGGTTGTCGAACTCCTCCTTCGCGGCCTTGTAGTATTCCGCCGCGGTCCAATCCTTCTTGTTGTCCTCCTTGTCGGTGAAAAGCCCGCAGCCGCCGAGGGCGAGCGCGAGGATGACCGAGGCCATTGCCGTTACACTTCGAAGCATGTCAGGTCCCATTCCGATGAAGCGCGGAGCCGAGGCGAATCCCGTTTCCACAACCGCGAATTATACCGTGCGCGAGGCGCCGGCCGACGCCGTGAGCCTCGTGATTCCGGTCGAGATGGCGGGGCTGCGCCTCGACCAGGCGCTCGCGCGCCTGATGCCGCAGGAGTCGAGGAGCCGGCTCGCGCGCCTGATCGAGGAAGGCCACGTCCGCCTGGACGGCAAGGGCGCGGCGGTGCGCTCGAAGGTGAGGAGCGGCGAGACGGTGGAGGTCGACCTCAAGCCGCGACCGGCGGCGGGCGCGGCCCGAGCGCAGGCGATCGGGCTCACGGTGGTGCACGAGGACGAGGACCTGCTGGTGATCGACAAGCCCGCGGGGCTGGTGGTGCATCCGGGAAGCGGCAACTGGGAGGGCACGATGCTGAACGCCCTCCTGCACCACTCGCCGGCGAGTGCGAGCCTGCCGCGGGGCGGCATCGTGCATCGCCTCGACAAGGACACGAGCGGGCTGCTGGTGGTCGCGAAGAGCGAGACCTCGCAGCTGGCGCTGGTGCGCCAGCTGCAGGCGCGCACCGTGAAGCGCACCTACGTGGCGCTCGCGCGCGGCAAGGTAGCGTCCGCCGGCAAGGTGGACGCGCCGGTGGGCCGCCACCCGGTGCATCGCACGCGAATGGCGGTGGTCGCGAGCGGCAAGCCCGCGGTCACGCGTTACCGGATTCGCGAGCGGTTCGCCGCGCACACCCTGCTCGAATGCGAGCTGGAGACCGGGCGCACCCACCAGATCCGCGTGCACCTCGCCTCGATCGGCCATCCGCTCGAGGGCGATGCGGTCTATTCGGGGCGGGGCCCGCGATTGCTCGACCGCCAGGCGCTGCATGCCTGGAAGCTGGGCTTCATCCACCCGCGCACCGCGGCCGCTGTGAGCTTCGAGTCGCCGCTGCCCGCGGACCTGCTGGCGCTCTTCGAGACCTTGCGTGCATGAGCGCGCCCCGCGAGTGGCTGGTGCCCGACTGGCCCGCTCCCGCGAACGTGCGCGCCTTCGTCACCACGCGCTCCGGCGGCGTGAGCGAGGGCGAGTACGCTTCGATGAACCTGGGGCTGTCGAGCGGCGATGCGGCCGATCGCGTGCGGACCAACCGCGAGATCGTCCGCGCGGCGCTGCCCTCGGAGCCGGTCTACTTGCGCCAGGTCCACGGGACCGGGGTCGCGATGCTCGACTCGATGGACGCCGTCTCGGTCACCGCCGACGCCGCCGTTTGCGGCGTCGCGGGTAGGGTCGCGGCGGTGCTGACGGCCGATTGCATGCCGCTGTTCCTCGCCGATCGCGATGGCGCGCGGGTGGCGGCGGTGCACGCGGGCTGGCGCGGCATGGCCGCCGGCGTGGTCGAGATCGCGGTCGATGCGCTCGGCGTGCCGCCCGCGGAGGTCATCGCGTGGATGGGCCCCACCATCGGCCCGGATGCCTTCGAGGTCGGGCCCGAGGTGCGCGAAGCGTTCGTGGCCGTCGATCCGCGCGCGGCCGCGGCCTTCCGCGCCCACAAGCCGGGCAAGTTCATGGCCGACCTCTACGGCCTCGCGCGGCTGCGGCTCGCTGCCCGCGGCGTGACTCGCGTGTTCGGCGGCGGCTTCTGCACCTTCCACGAGCCCGGTCGATTCTTCTCCTATCGGCGCGTCCCGAAGAGCGGCCGCATGGGCGCCTTCATCTGGAGGCAATAGAGCGCTCTCATGCACGTCCTCGTGTACATCGTCGCGGCCTGCCTCCTCGGCAGCCTGCTCTCTCTGGCGATCGCCGCCGCGGTGGCGTTCCGCGTGCAGGCGCGCTGGATCCCGACGTTGGTGAGCTACGCGGTGGGGGCGCTGCTGGGCGCCGTGTTCCTCGACATCCTGCCGCACATGTTCGAGACCACCAGGCATCCCGCGCGCGTCGCGGCTTTCATCCTCGGCGGCATCCTGGTGTTCTTCGTCCTCGAGAAGGTGCTGCTCTGGCGCCACCACCACGATCACGGCGAGATGCCCGATGCGCACGCCGGCCACGACCACGGACGCTCGGGCTACATGATCGTGGTGGGCGATTCGTTCCACAACTTCACCGACGGCGTGATCATCGCGGCCGCGTTCGTGGCGGACGTGAAGCTGGGAGCCGTCACCGCGCTCGCGATCATCGCCCACGAGATTCCGCAGGAGATCGGCGACTTCCTGGTGCTGCTGCACTCGGGCTTCAGCCGCGCCCGGGCGCTGCTGTTGAACGCCGTCGCGGGCCTGGCGACGATCGTCGGCGCGGTGATCGGCTACGCGATGCTGGCGTCGATCAAGGACTGGATCCCCGAGATCCTCGCGATCGCCGCGGCGAGCATGATCTACGTCGCGGTGGCCGACCTGATCCCTGGCCTGCACAAGCGCACGGCACTGCGCGAGAGCCTGGGCCAGGTGGCCTTCATCGTGCTGGGGATCGCGAGCATCTACGTGATCCACCTCCTCCTGCACCCCGAGTAGAATCGAGACGAGACCCCCAATGACCAAGAATGCTGCTCCCGACTCCGACAAGATCGCCGACCTCATGCGGCGCCAGCAGGCCGCGCTCGCCAAGTCCGGGGAGGGCGCCGGGCAGCAGGTGATGTCGGGCTTCGCCGACGCCTACCGCGCGTGGCTGGAGGCGGTGTCGGCGAAACCCGAATCGATGATCGACCTGCAGGGGCGCTACATGCAGGAGCAGACGCGCCTCTGGATGGAGTCGATGCAGCCGCACGCTCCGTCCGACGAGCCGCTCGGCGACAAGCGCTTCGCCGGCCCCGAGTGGGACGCGGCCCCGGTCTTCCGCTACTTCCGCGACTCCTACCTGCTCACCTCGAGGATGATGATGCAGGCGGTCGAGGAGACGGACATGGAGCAGAGCGCCAAGCAGCGCATGCGCTTCTTCATGCGCCAGTACCTCGATGCGGCGGCGCCATCCAACTACCTCCTCACCAATCCCGAGGCGCTCAAGGCCGCGATGGAAAGCGGCGGCGAGACGCTGCAGGAGGGGTTGAAGAACCTGCTGGGCGACATGGACCGCGGGCGCATCTCGATGACCGACGAGTCGGCCTTCGAGGTCGGCAGGAACATCGCGGTGTCGAAGGGCGCGGTGGTGTTCGAGAACGAGCTGATGCAGCTGATCCAGTACGAGCCGCTCACCGCGAAGGTCCACGAGCGGCCGCTTCTCATGGTGCCGCCCTGCATCAACAAGTTCTACATCATGGACCTGCAGCCGGAGAACTCGCTCGTCAAGTTCGCCGTGGACCAGGGCCATACCACTTTCATGGTGTCGTGGCGGAACGTGAAGGCCGCGCAGGGCCAGGTCACGTGGGACGACTACATCGAGAAGGGCATCATCGCCGCGATCGAGAGCGTAAAGGCGATCGCGGGCACCGACACGATCAACGCGCTCGGCTTCTGCATCGGCGGCACGCTGCTCGCTGCCGGCATCGCGGTGCTCGAGAAGAAGAAGCGCAACCCGGTGGCGAGCCTCACGCTCCTCACCACGCTGCTCGACTTCACCGACGTGGGCGAGATCCGCGTCTACATCGACAGGAACTTCGTCGAGAAGCGCGAGAAGCAGCTCGCCAAGGGCGGCATCGTCCCCGGCGGCGAGCTCGCGGGCGCCTTCTCGAGCCTGCGCGCCAACGACCTCGTGTGGTCGTACGTGGTGAACAACTACCTCAAGGGCAAGCAGCCGCCGGCCTTCGACCTGCTGTACTGGAACGCCGACGCCACCAACCTGCCGGGCCCGATGTACGCGTACTACCTGCGCAACACCTACGAGGACAACAAGCTCGCCCAGCCCGACGCGTTGAAGATGTGCGGCGTGCCGGTGAGCCTCAAGCGGGTCGACGTGCCGGCGTTCGTGTTCGCCGCGCGCGAGGACCACATCGTGCCGTGGCGCGGCGGCTACATCAGCGCGCGCACGCTGGGCGGGGACGTGACCTTCGTCCTCGGCGCGAGCGGCCACATCGCCGGGACCATCAACTCGGCGGCCAAGAACAAGCGCAGCTATTGGACGGCGGCGAAGGGCAAGGCGCTGCCCGACGATCCCGATCGCTGGCTCGCCAAGGCGAAGGAGCAGCCGGGCAGCTGGTGGACCGCCTGGGCGAAGTGGCTGGAGCCCCGCGGCGGCAAGATGGTCGCCGCGCGCAGGAAGCTGGGCGACGCAAAACACAAGCCCATCGAGCAGGCCCCCGGACGCTATGTGAAGGAGCGTGCCTGACCGATTTCACGGCATCGCAGTACCCATAAGACAAACGACAGGAGAGAGAGAATGGCTCAACGCATCGCGCTGGTGACGGGCGGAATGGGCGGCCTCGGCGAGGCCATCTGCGCAAAGCTGGAAAAGATGGGCATCACGGTGGTGGTGACCTATTCGCCGGGCAATACCAAGTACAAGGACTGGCTGAAGGAGATGGAGTCGCAGGGCCACAAGTTCCGCGCCTTCGCCTGCGACGTGTCCGACTTCGACTCGTGCGCGAAGACGATCGCGGCGGTGACGAGCGAGGTGGGCCCGGTCGACATCCTGATCAACAACGCCGGCATCACCCGCGACATGACCTTCAAGAAGATGACCAAGGTTGACTGGGACGCGGTCATCAGGACCAACCTCGACAGCGTCTTCAACGTGACCAAGCCGGTGGTCGACGGCATGGTCGAGCGCGGCTGGGGACGCGTGATCAACGTCTCGAGCGTGAACGGGCAGAAGGGCGCCTTCGGCCAGACCAACTACTCCGCGGCCAAGGCGGGGATGCACGGCTTCACCAAGGCGCTTGCCTACGAGGTGGCAAGGAAGGGCGTCACGGTGAACACCATCTCGCCCGGCTACATCGGGACCAAGATGGTGCTCGCGATCCCCAAGGAAGTGCTCGACACCAAGATCATTCCGCAGATCCCGATGGGACGGCTGGGCAAGCCCGATGAGGTCGCGGGGCTGTGCGCCTACCTGGCCTCCGACGAGGCGGCTTTCCTCACCGGCGCCAACATCGCCATCAACGGCGGGCAGCACATGCAATGACGTGGGGTCAGACCCCGGTTTGCGCCTTTGCCCGGTTTGGGGTCTGACCCCATGTCGCATGCGGTTGTAATCACGGCTCCGTGCCGTGAATGGAAATCAAGTTGTGGCGAGCGGCGAACTTGACCAGCCCGGCGATATCGTAGATGCCCAGCCGCGCCATGAGCGCGGCGCGATGGGTCTCGACGGTCTTGATGCTCAGGTCGAGCTGCGCGGCCGCTTCCTTGGTGCTGCGGCCCTCGGCGATCAGCTGCAGCACCTCGCGCTGCCGCGGCGTGAGTGATTCCAGCGACGACTCGGTGCGCTCGCCGGAATCGGCGCCGCCAAGCGCGAACACCAGGTGGCGTGAGACGCGCGAGCTGAGGTAGGTGTCGCCGCGCGACAGCGCCTCCACGGCCAGCTTCAACTCGACCGGCGCCGAGTCCTTCACCAGGTAGCCGGCCGCGCCCGCTCGCAGCGCGCGCCGCACGAATTCCTCGGCCGAATGCATCGACAGGATGAGCACCCGCGTGCCGGGCACCTCCGCCATGATCTGCGCGGTAGCGTCGATGCCGTTCATCTCGTGCATCGAGATGTCCATCACGATCAGCTCGGGCCTGTGGAGCCTCGCGAGGGCGACCGCGTCGCGGCCGTTGGCGGCCTCGGCCACGATGAGCACGCGCTCCAGTCCCTCGAGCAGGGTGCGGATTCCGGCGCGAACCAGCGTGTGGTCGTCGACGAGGACCACGCGGATGGGAGGTTGGCTCACGGCGACGGCGCCACGGCGGCGGCGCGCTGCGCGTCCGGCCGCGGGAATATGGCGATCACCACGGTGCCGGCGCCGGGCGCCGTGACCAGCTCGAGCGAGCCGCCCGCCAGGCGCGCGCGTTCCTCCATGCTGGTGAGCCCCATGTGGCCGGCCTCCGATGCGGCCTCCCCGCGGGCGCTGGCGTCGAAGCCGCTGCCGTCGTCGCTCACGCTCAGGCAGAAGCGGTCGGCCTCGAGCTTGGTGCGCACCTCGACCCGCTGCGCGCCCGAGTGGCGCGTCGCGTTGCTCAATGCCTCCTGGCAGATGCGATAGGCCGCGGTCTCGAGCTCCGGGGTGAGGATTCCCGGCTCCGGCCCCTCGCAGCGGCAGCGGATGTCCAGGCCGGTGGTCGCGCGCTGGCGCGAGACGAGGGCGCCGACTGCCTCCTGCAGCCCCAACTGCGCGAGCTGCGGGGGATGCAGGCGAACCGAGAGCTGGCGCAACTTTTCCTGCACGCCGGATACGATCCCGGCGCACTCCTCGAGGAGGCGGGCCGAATCGAGGGCCGGGATCTCCCCCAGGCGATGCATGCCGAGCTGCAGCGCGAGGAGCGATTGCCCGACGTCGTCGTGCAGCTCGCTCGAGATGTAGCGCCGCTCCTCCTCCTGGACCGCGAGCACGCGGTCGGACAGCACCTGCAGGCGCCGGTTGGCCGACTCGAGCTGCCCGACCGCGAGCTCGCGCTGCTGCTGCGCCTCCAGCAGCAGCTCCTGGGAGCGCAATTGCTCGGTCACGTCCTGCGCCACGCCAAGAAACGTCTGATGCCCGCCGGTGCTGATGTATTTCGCCTCCACCCTCACGTGCACCATCTCGCCGTCGCCGCGTCGCATGCGGAAGGTCGCGGACAACGAGGACTTCACGCCGCTGAAGACGAGCTGGCGGTGGGCCTGGAGCGCGGTATGGTCGGCTTCGGCGACGAAATCGATCGTCGGGCGGCCGACCACCTCGCCGGCTGCATGACCGAGGATCTGGCACATCCTCGGGTTCACGTAGGTCCACAGGCCGTTCTCTACCATGTAGATGCCGGCGACGGACTGCTCCACCAGGGCGCGGAAGCGCCGCTCGGCGACCACGAGGCTCGCGGTGCTCGCGCCCAGCTCCTCCTCGAGCTCCGAGCCGCGGCGCTTGAGCGCGGTCAGCGCGAAGTGCATGTCGAGCAGGTTGCGCACGCGCGCGCGCAGCTCGATCGCGCGGATCGGCTTGGCCACGAAGTCGCGCGCTCCGGCGAGGAGCGCGCGCTGCAGCTCGTCCGGGTCCGCGGTCATCACCAATACCGGCGGCGGCGATTTGCCTTCGGCCGCGCCCAGCTCGGCCATCACTTCATAGCCGTTCCTGCCCGGCATCATGAGATCCAGGATCACCAGGTCGAATCGGTGCTCGCGGTCCAGAGCGGCGGCGGCCAACGGGTCGGTGATCGTGGTGACGCGCGTGTAGCCGGTTGCCAGCAGGATCGACTCGACCAGGCGCGCATCGGCGGGGACGTCGTCCACGACGAGGATGCGCGAGCCGAGAAGGTGGGGGGCGTGTGGCATCGTGCCGCCCCGCGGGGCAGGCGCCGGCGTCGCCATTATTTCGCGGCTCATCATTCCCGGCCCATTATGGAAGAAACGGAGCCGCCGCCCGGGCCGGCGGGACGGGCGAATATTTCACTTGAAACCGGAGCTCGACGATCTACGAGCGATGGACTGGAACCCGGCTGCGGCGGTGGCGCCGATCCTCGGGGGCCATCTCGGCTAGCGCCGCGAGGACGATCATCAGGAGGGCCATCGCGATCACCGTCGCGATCGCGGTGAAAGCGTCGATTCGCCCTGCCGCGTAGAGGTAGACAAGCCCCAATCCGAGGGTCACTGCCAGGAAGGCGGAACTTGTTCCGTAGATCCGCTTCGAGCGCATGGTGTTGTCCGTATGGCTAAACCCCGAGTAGTCGACTCTAGACGCGGCCATTGGGCGGCGCCATCGGGGCAAACCCTAGTCCTGATGCACGACAACGCACGCCGAGGCCGTCGAAGCGAGCGGCTGTCAGGCGAGGCGGCGGAGGCAGGTGGAAGGAGGTGCGTTCATGCGCACGAGCCGCCGCTCGGACTCCGACCTGGCGAGCGCCGCAGCCGAAAGCGCCACGGCACCGATCGCGACGATCGCGCCGACGGCGGTGAGCAAGTCGATCCGGCCCATGATGCAGAGATAGATGAGCCCCTGGCCCAGCAGGGGCGGGAGAATCGACACGATGCCGCGATAGATGGCGGGGGGGATTCTCATTGCGGCCTCTCGACGATCGGGCGCAGCGCGCCAGCGGACGCGCGATCGGCGGCGATGCGCCGCGCGACTTCTGCCGCGATGGTCGCGCGTTGCCGCGCCACGTAGGCGAGGTGATCGACGAGCGCCGGGTCCTGCAATGTGTTCGAAGCGGCGACGGCGCTCTCGAAGGCTTCCTCGGCGCGGCGCAGCTCGTTCGGCGCAAGGAGAGCGATCTCGCGATCCGCGAGGATGCGGGCCTGCGCGACGCGGGCCTCCTCGAGGCGGACGTTTTCCTTCGGCATGTAGGCGCAGCCGGAGGCGGCGAGCGCCAGGACGACGAGGAGGGGAACAAGCCGTTCGGTCATCTTCATTGGGGTTTCCCGGAAGTCTGGAGCATTACGAGGCGTGCCGGATCGCGCTGCGCGAGCGCGCGCCGGGCGGCCTGGCTGGCGGCGCGGGCGGCCGCGAGCTCGGCGTCGACCTCGGCCTGCTCGGCGAGCCAGCGCGCCGGGCCGTAGTCCTTTGCGTCGACCCAGCGTTGCGCGAGCACCATCTTCTGCTGTGCGCGCTGCAGGTCGGCGACGGAGGCGCCGGCGCTGCGTACGCCTTCGGTGATCGCGGTACGCGCCCGTATCATCTCGGTGGGTTGCGTGGCGCAACCGGCGAGCAATCCGCCGGCCCAGAGGATCGCGGCGGTGCTGAGGAGGGTGGAGCGGGTTTCGCGTTTCATCTCGGTTCCCGTGGTGGCTGGTTCGATGCGTTAAGGCATCATGCGCCGTCGGGGACCGGATTGAATCGGGAAAAGCCGCACTCCGAGTTACGATTTTCCCTAGTCCGGGACCAGGGATCGTCAGGCGTACATGTGCAAGCCGCCGTTCACCGCAAGGTTGGTGCCGGTGATGTAAGCCGCGCCATCGGAAGCGAGGAAGCCCACCGCATCGGCGATCTCTTCCGGCCGCGCCAGCCGCCCGGCGGGGATCTCGGCCACGATCTTCTCGCGCACGTCCTCGCGGATCGCCATCACCATGTCGGTCTGGACGTAGCCCGGCGACACCGCATTCACGGTGACGCCCTTGCGGACCACTTCCTGGGCGAGCGACTTGGTGAAGCCGAGGATGCCCGCCTTGGCTGCGGCGTAGTTGGTCTGCCCGAACTGCCCGCGCACCGCGTTCACCGAGGAAATGTTGATCACCCGGCCCCAGCCGCGCTCGACCATGCCGTCGATCACGTGGCGCGTCACGTTGAAGACGCTGTCCAGGTTGGTGGAGATCACCGCGTGCCACTGCTCCGGCGTCATCTTGCGGAAGGTGGAGTCGCGTGTGATGCCGGCGCAGTTGACGAGGACCGCGATCGGGCCGTGATCAGCCTCGATCTTGCGCGCCATCGCGCCCATCGCCTCGAAATCGGTCACGTCGCCAAAGGCGAGGGCGGACTCACCGCCGAGGCCCGCCTCGGCCATCGCCTGCTGCCAGCGCGTCTCGCTTCCGGCGATCGCATAGTTGGCCACCACGAAACAACCGTCCATGGCGAGGCGCTTGCAGAC
>JBKJTM010000358.1:0-12244 GCA_046590805.1 Usitatibacter sp. | reverse complement strand
CTCGGCCACCGCCGAGGACCTGCCCGATGCCTCGGCCACCGCCGAGGACCTGCCCGATGCCTCGTTCGCCGGGCAGCAGGAGACCTACCTCAACATCAGCGGCGTGGATCACGTGCTCGAGGCGATCCGCCGCGTCTACGCCTCGCTCTACAACGACCGCGCCATCGCCTATCGCGTGCACAAGGGCTTCACGCACGCCGACGTCTCCATCTCGGCGGGCGTGCAGCGCATGGTGAGGAGCGACCAGGGCGCCGCCGGCGTGATGTTCACCATGGATACCGAGTCGGGCTTCCGCGAGGTGGTGTTCATCACTTCGAGCTACGGCCTGGGCGAGACGGTGGTGCAGGGCTCGGTCAACCCCGACGAGTTCTACGTCTCCAAGGTGTGCCTCGCCAACGGCAAGCCCGCGATCCTGCGCCGGGGCCTGGGCGGGAAGGCGATCAAGCTGGTGTTCGACACCGCGCGGCAGGCCGGCAAGTCGGTGAAGGAGGTCGAGGTCGCCGCCGCGGACCGCGACCGCTTTTCGCTCTCGGATGCCGAGGTCGAGGAGCTCGCGCGCTACGCGGTCTCGATCGAGAAGCACTACGCCCGTCCCATGGACATCGAATGGGGCCGCGACGGCGTGGACGGCAGGATCTACATCCTCCAGGCCCGGCCCGAGACGGTGAAGAGCCAGGAGAAGCGCCGCGACACGCTCACTCGCTACCGCATCGGCAAGCGCGGGTCGGTGCTCGCCGAGGGGCGCGCCATCGGCTCGAAGATCGGCGCCGGCAAGGTGCGCGTGATCCACGATGTCTCCGAGATCGCGCGCGTCGAGGTGGGCGACGTGCTGGTCACCGACATGACCGACCCCAACTGGGAGCCGGTGATGAAGCGCGCTTCCGCCATCGTCACCAACCGCGGCGGGCGAACCTGCTTTTCCGGCGGTACCCGTCTCCTCACGAATGCCGGCTTCCTGACCTTGCGGGAGCTGCACGAGCGCGGCCACGAAGGCGTGAGCGTGCCGTCGCTGAATCGGCAGGCTCTGAAGATCGAGTGGAAACCGGTACTTGCCGTGATGAAGAGGACGGCCAGTATGATCCGGGTCGGCGTCTCACAAAGCGGCCGGATGCAAGGCAACACCCTCGACGTGACGCCCGATCACAGGATGCTGAACCTGGCTGGTTCGGAGCTGGTTGACAGCGAAATTGGGGACATTCTGGCTCGGCAGGACTGCGTGCTGGTCGCCGAGCGCCTGCCGCAACTGTCGAGCTCCACGCAGAAGGAGCACTCGCTCGCCTACCTGCTCGGCGGCCTCATGACCGACGGGCACGTGCACCTCTCCCGAACGCACGGGGAAGTCACGTTCATCCAGAAACCGGACGCCCTCAAGGGGGACTTCATCGCCCGAATGAACCAGGCCTTGCTGGAAAACTACGGCAAGGCTTTCAAGGAATCGGCGAAGCAGGTCTCGAGCGGATTCATTCGAGGAAAGCAGGTGGTCGGCTCGGCCAACTCATACCGCTGCTACTCGAAGTCGATAGCGATGGCGGTGCGGGCCGAGCAGGACACGATCGTGCCGACCCTGCTCAAGGCGGATCTCGAAGTTGCATGCCACTTCCTGGCCGGGGTGATCGACGGAGACGGCAGTTTCGGCAATGGGCGCGTCAACGTGTACGTCGCCGGCGGCGAGCTGCTCCAAGCCGTCATCGTTGCCTGCCTGCGTATCGGCACCGTCCCCCAGGTCACGTTCAATCGCTCGATCTACGACGTGCAGATCGTCGAGAAACTGGACTTGTTGGGCCGTTACACCCGCCGGGTCAAGTGCCGCGATGAGCGCACTGTCGGCAGCCGATTCTTCAACACACGGCAGCTTCTGCCCGCCGCGATCAATTCCGACATCAACAACCGCGTTCGGAAGAACCTGCTGATCGGCGAGGCTGGCCTGAAACGGCATCTACCCGACATCGCGGATGCCGCAGTGAAGGCACGACTCGAAAGCCTGCTGGCCTCCGACCTCCGACAAGCCCGAGTCACGCTCGACCAAGAGCTGCCCGAGGACGAAGTCTTCAACATCACGGTCGCCGATAACCACAACTACATCGTGTTCACGGAACGGTACACGCCGGTGCTGGTGAACAACTGCCATGCCGCCATCATCGCGCGCGAGCTGGGAGTGCCCGCGGTGGTGGGCTGCGAGAATGCGACCGAGGTGCTCAAGGAAGGTGCCGACGTCACCGTCTCCTGCGCCGAAGGCGATACCGGTTACATCTACGCAGGCCTGATGGACTTCGAGGCGATCGAGGTGAAGCTCGACAAGATGCCCGAGATCCCGGTGAAGATCGCGATGAACGTCGGCAACCCGCAGCTCGCGTTCGACTTCTGCCAGCTGCCCAACGACGGCGTGGGCCTGGCGCGCCTCGAGTTCATCATCTCCAACACCATCGGCGTGCATCCCAGGGCGTGCCTCGAGTTCGCGAAGCTCTCGCCGGACCTCAAGGCCCAGGTGGCGCGCCAGGCGCGCGGCTACGACGATCCGGTGCGCTTCTACGTCGAGAAGATCGTCGAGGGCGTGGCCACCATCGCCGCGGCGTTCTGGCCGAAGAAGGTCATCGTGCGGCTCTCGGATTTCAAGTCGAACGAGTACCGCAATCTCATCGGCGGCGCGCAGTACGAGCCACAGGAGGAGAACCCGATGCTCGGCTTTCGCGGCGCCTCGCGCTACATCGCGCAGTCGTTCCGCGATTGCTTCCGGCTCGAGTGCGAGGCGATGCGCAAGGTGCGCGACACCATGGGGCTCGTCAACGTGGAGCTGATGGTGCCGTTCGTGCGCACGGTGAAGGAGGCCGAGCAGGTCCTCGCGATCATGAAGGAGTACGGGCTGGAGCGCGGAGGCAACGGGCTGCGCGTGGTGATGATGTGCGAGATCCCGTCGAACGCGATCCTCGCCGACGAGTTCCTCAGGCACTTCGACGGCTTCTCGATCGGCTCCAACGACATGACGCAGCTCACCCTCGCGCTCGACCGCGACTCGGGGCTGGTGATGGAGGCCTTCGACGAGCGCGACGCGGCGGTGAAGCGGATGCTGCACATGGCGATCCAGGCGTGCCGCAAGGCCGGCAAGTACGTCGGCATCTGCGGCCAGGGCCCGAGCGACTATCCTGACCTCGCCGAGTGGCTGATGGAAGAGGGGATCGAGTCGATGTCGCTCAATCCGGACACGGTGGTGGAGACATGGCTGCATCTGGCGAAGGCGGCGACCGCGTCAGAGGCAAAAGGCCGATAGTGTCGCCGTCCCGGAGCCGTCCGGGACCCAATCCATGATTACCTGGCGCCTCTCGACATTCGACGACCTCTCCTTGCGCGAGCTGCACGACATCTTCCAGGCGCGGCTCGAGGTATTCGTGGTGGAGCAGAAGTGCCCGTTCCAGGACGTCGACGGGGCCGATCCTGAATGCTGGCATTTGATGGGGTTCGCTCACGATGCATTGGGTCCCCGCCGCCACGGGGACGACGAGTCTGCATCCGCGGAGTCGCGGCCTCGACTCGTCGCCTATTGCCGCCTCGTCCCTCCCGGCACGAAATTCGCCGAGCCTTCCATCGGGCGCGTGATCACGGTGGGTGCCGCGCGGCGCACCGGATGCGGCAGGGAGCTGATGCGGCAGGCGATCGCGCACACGGATAAGCTGTGGCCCGGCAAGGCGTTGCGCATCGGCGCGCAATGCTACCTGGAGCGCTTCTACGCGGCTTTCGGGTTCGTCACCGTGGGACAGCCCTATGATGAGGACGGCATCCCTCACGTCGAGATGCTGCGTCCGGCGTCCGGGATTGCGGACAGGAGTGACCAGCCGGTCGGACAATAGTCACAAAGACTCGCTTTCGGAAGACAGGAACAACAAGATGGAAAGGCAGTTGGCGGGGAGGGCGGCCCTGGTCACGGGATCGACCAGCGGCATCGGCAGAGCGATCGCGGAGGCGTACGCGCGCGCGGGAGCGCACGTGATGCTGAACGGCTTCGGCGATGCGAAGGAGATCGAGGCGCTGCGCGCGGGCCTCGAGCGCGAGCATGGTGTGAAGGCGCTCTACCACGGCGCCGACATGACGCGCCCGGCCGAGATCGCCGAGCTCGTGGCCGCGGCCGAGCGTGAGCTGGGCACGGTGGACATCCTGGTGAACAACGCCGGTGTGCAGCACGTCGCGCCAATCGAGGATTTCCCGGTGGAGAAGTGGGACTGGATCATCGCGATCAACCTCACCTCGGTCTTCCACGCCACGCGCGCGGCGCTGCCGGGAATGAGGAGGCGCCAGTGGGGGCGGGTCGTCAACATCGCTTCGGCGCACGGCCTGGTGGCTTCGCCCAACAAGAGCGCCTATGTCGCCGCCAAGCATGGCGTGGTCGGTTTCACCAAGACCGCGGCGCTGGAAGTCGCCGAAAGCGCCATCCGCGTGAACGCAATCTGCCCCGGCTTCGTGCGCACGCCGCTGGTCGAGAAGCAGATCGACGACCAGGCGCTCGCCCGCGGCATCTCCAGGGAACAGTCGATGCGCGACATCATCCTCGCGCCGCAGCCCACCAAGCAGTTCGTGAAGGTGGAGGAAATCGCCGCCGTGGCGCTCTTCCTGGCGAGCGACGGCGCCGCCCAGATCAACGGCGCGTCGATCTCGGTGGACGGCGGCTGGACCGCGCGATGACTCCGAACCGGGGACGGACCCTGAACCGAGCAACAGCGCAGACCAGGGTCCGTCCCCAATGATGAGGCGGCGCAAGAAGGACCAGCGGGACGCGACCCGCCCGCCGCGGGCTCATCCGGCAGGCGCACAGACGCTGGTAGAGCCGCGGTCGCGGCGGCGCGCGCGCCCCGACATGCCAGCCCCGGCGGAGCTGAGGCTTCGGGCAAGCGCAGGGGAATCGAGGTTGGACCCGGCGCCGAGCCCCGTTTCACGGTCGAGGAAGGCGCCGCGGGCAGGCGAGGTGGTGCTCGTCACCGGGTTCGAGCCGTTTGGCGGCGAAGCGCTCAATCCCTCGTGGGAGATCTGCCGGCAGCTGTCGCAGACGGTGATCGACGGGATGGTGGTCGAGGCATGCAAGGTGCCGTGCGAGTTTCACCGTTCGATCGAGGTTGTGGCCGCCGCCATCGAACGCCACCAGCCCACGCTCGTGATCTGTCTGGGCCAGGCGGGTGGGCGAGCACGTCTCGGCGTGGAGCGCGTCGCGATCAATGTGGATGACGCGCGAGCGGCCGACAACAGCGGCGCGCAGCCGGTCGATGAGGCCATCGCCGCCAACGGCCCGCCTGCGTATTTCGCCTCGGTGCCGATCAAGGCGATGGCGCTCGCCATGCGCGCCGCGGGCGCGCCCACGGAGATCTCCAATTCGGCGGGCACCTATGTCTGCAATCACCTGATGTACGGCGTGCTGCACTACCTCGCCGCGAGCGGCAATCGCGCGCGCGCCGGCTTCATCCACGTACCCTATTGCGAAGGGCAGGTGCTCGACCAGCGTGAGGCGCCATTCATGGCGATAGCGACCATGGTGAACGGCGTGCGCGCCGCCATCGCCGCCGCGCGTGAGCACCACCACGAAATGAAGATCGATGAAGGAGCAGCGAAATGAGCAAAGTCTATGCGGACGCGGGATCGGCCCTGGACGGGCTGCTGAAAGACGACATGACCATCGCCGCCGGCGGCTTCGGGTTGTGCGGCATTCCCGAGAACCTCATCGCCGCACTCGTTGAAAGCGGGGTGAAGGGGCTCACCATCGCCGGCAACAACGCGGGTGTGGACGACTTCGGCATGGGGCTGTTGCTGAAATCGCGCCAGGTGAAAAAGGTGATCGCTTCCTACGTCGGCGAGAACAAGGAGTTCGAGCGTCAGGTGCTGGCCGGCGAGCTCGAGCTGCAGCTCACGCCGCAAGGCACGCTGGCCGAGAAATTCCGCGCGGGTGGCGCCGGTATCCCCGGCTTCTATACGCGCACCGGCTTCGGCACCAAGCTCGCCGAGGGCAAGGAGACGCACGTGTTCGGCGACCGCGAGTACGTGCTCGAAGAGGCGATCCGCGCCGACGTGTCCATCGTCAAGGCATGGAAGGGCGACAAGGCGGGCAACCTCGTCTACCGCAAGACCTCGCGCAATTTCAACCCGATGATCGCGACCTGCGGCAAGGTGACGGTGGCCGAAGTCGAGCATCTGGTGGAGGTGGGCGAGCTCGATCCGGACCAGATCCATACGCCGGGCATTTTTGTCGACCGCATCTTCCAGGGCGCCAAGTACGAAAAGCGCATCGAGTTCCGCACGGTGTCGGGTGCGGCCGCCTCGAAGAAGGATTCACCGGTGCGCGACCTGATGGCGCGCCTCGCGGCGAGTGAGTTGCGCGACGGTTTCTACGTGAACCTGGGCATCGGCATTCCCACCCTGGTCGCCAACCACATTCCGCCCGGGATGACCGTGCACCTGCAGTCCGAAAACGGCCTCCTCGGCATCGGGCCGTTCCCGGCCGATGACGCGGTCGATCCGGACCTGATCAATGCGGGCAAGCAGACCATCACCACCCTGCCCGGATCGAGCTTTTTCTCCAGCGCCGATTCCTTCGGGATGATCCGGGGCGGCCACGTCGACCTTTCGATCCTGGGCGGTCTTGAGGTGGCCGAGAACGGCGACCTCGCCAACTGGATGGTTCCGGGCAAGATGGTGAAAGGCCCCGGCGGCGCGATGGACCTGGTGTCCGGCGTAAAGCGCGTCGTGGTGCTGATGGAACACTGCTCCAGGGACGGAGCGTCCAAGGTCCTGAAGCGGTGCACGCTTCCGTTGACGGGCAAGGGCGTCGTCAACAAGATCATCACCGACCTGTGCGTGTTCGAAGTGGAGCCGGGCAAGGCACTGGTGCTGACCGAGCTGCACCCGGGCGTCACGCTTGAAGCTGTGAAAGCCAAGACCGCAGCCGATTTCCGCGTGGCGTTGTAGCATCGCCCCTGGACCTGTCGCCCCCGCGTAGGCGGGGGCCCGATGCATCGCGAACAAATTGGGCCCCGGTCCATCGCCGCGATTGCGGCGCCCGGGGCGACAGCCAAGCGATTGCAGCGCCTGGGGCGACAGCCAAGCGATTGCAGCGCCTGGGGCAACGCAAGTTTTCAGAAGGAGCGGTGCGCCTCCATGCCCATGCGTGCCTCGACCGGGGAGGCGAGGCGCTCCTCGATGATCTTCTGCAGGAAGTCCACGTCGTAGACACCGAGCAGGTGCGGCTGGCTCGCCGCGAGGTAGCTCGCGAGGCGTGAGCGCAGGTCGGGCAGGGTGGCGAGCGCGGCCCAGGTGGCCTCGTCCCATTGGAAACGAAGCCCCAGGTCCCAGAAGGCGCGATTTAGGGCCGCGAGGTCGGGGTTCATCCGAGCTAGGCTATTCCCTTCCGGGCTTAAGTCAAATTCAGGCGGGCATTGGGCCGCAAATCGAAATGGAAATCGTCAGCAACGAGACCATCAAGCAAGCGGTGGCGGCGGGATTCGGATTAGGATTCCTCTCCGCACACGCCGTGCAGAAGGAGCTCCAGCTGGACCGCCTCGTCGTCCTCCCCGTGAAGGGTTTTCCCGTGATGCGCCAGTGGTACGTCGTGCACCTGCGTGAGCGCCGCCTGCCGCGGATCACCGAGGCGTTCGAGCGGTTCCTCGTCGCGGATGGCGCGCGCCTCATCCGCCGTCAGGCGAGAGGGCGATGAGCGCCCACTCGCCCACCTTCTATGCGGGCCTTTCGCTCGCGACGTCGATCGTTGTCATCGGTCTCAAGTTCTCCGCGTACCTGCTCACGGGCTCGGTGGGGCTGCTCTCGGACGCGGTGGAGTCGGTCGTGAACATCGTGGCCGCGCTGGTGGCGCTGCTGGTGCTCGCCTATTCCGCCGCGAAACCGGACGCCGAGCACAACTTCGGCCATGAGAAGGCCGAATATTTCTCGAGCGGCATCGAGGGGACCCTGATCTTCGTCGCGGCGGGGGCCATCGTATGGACGGCAATCCCGCGTCTCTTCGCGCCGCAGCCCCTGGAGCAGCTGGGCCTGGGGATCGCGCTCTCAGTGCTCGCCTCGATCGCGAACGCGGGCTGCGCATGGATCATGCTGCGTGCCGCGAGGGAGCACCGCTCGATCACGCTCGAAGCCGACGCCCGCCACCTGCTGACCGACGTCTGGACCACCGCCGGCGTGCTGATCGGCGTGATCCTGGTCAAGGTCACCGGCTGGCTGGTATTGGATCCGATGATCGCCATCGTGGTCGCGATCCAGATTCTGTGGACCGGCTGGGGCCTCATCGCGCGCTCCTTCCAGGGGCTGATGGACCGCGCCATTCCCGACGAGGACCGTGCCGCGATCGTGGAGGTGCTGGAGACCTTGCGCCATCAGGGCGGCGACTATCACGCGCTGCGCACGCGGGTGGCCGGGGCGAAGAGCTTTGTCGACGTGCACATCCTCGTGCCCGGCAAGATGAGCGTGCAGGCGGGCCACGACCTGGTGGAGAAACTCGAAGGCGAGATCCGCCAGCGCCTGCCGCACGTCGAGGTGCTCACCCATCTGGAGCCCCTCGAGGATCCGAAGAGCTGGGACGACCCCGACAAGCCGCTGGCGGGGAGCTGAGCCTTGGTCGTACCGGCGAAGGCCGGTACCCAATTGGACCCCGGCCTGCGCCGGGGTGACGATCACGGCGTCCAGGTCATCCCGGGATCCAGCGGGAAGATCGGGCGCGGCACGTTCCGGTAGGGCACGCGCGTGAGGATGGGCGTGGTGAGCCCGGGGACATCCACCTCGACGATCCGGTCGTCGGGGAAGTGCAGGTCGAAGGCGGCGCGGAAGTGGCCGCGCGACTTCACGATCACCGAGCGCGCGTCGGCGATGCGGATACCGAAGCACTCGAACATCTCGGTGTCCTTGGCCTGCTGCCGAACGCTGATCGCGACCACGCGGATGCCGCCCACCTGCAAGAGCGCCATCTTCCCGAGGTTGATCGAATGTCCGGCGGAGATGCCGCGCTTGCCGACGATGGGTCCGTCGCGGAGACCCAGCACCTCGGCCTCGGCTTCGAACCTGCCGGAGAGCTCATGGGCCTCGTCGCGGTTGAACCTGGCGTGGAAGCGCGCGCCCTTGCCCTTCGCGTGCGCCTCCTCGACCAGCGCGGGGTCGTTGAAGACGCCCAGCAACGCCCCCTCGACGCCGGCCCTGTGGAAGGACTCGAGGATCCACACCGTGTTGCCGCGCCCGCCACCGCCGGGATTGTCGGCCACGTCCGCGAATATCAGCGCCGGCTTCGAGGCATCGCGCCCGCATTCGAGCGCCATCCGTGTCGCATCCTCGAGGCTCGTGAGGCGCGGGATGTAACGCTCGCGATCCTCCCAGGTCTTCATCGCGATGTCGCGCGCGAGCGCCTCGGCAAGCGCCATGTCGCCGCGCGTCGTCACGATCACGCACATGCCGTTCTTCACGCTGTCGCCCAACGAGAAGCCGCTCACCACCGAGACGTTCATCACGCGCGCGTCGATCTTCGACTGGCCGTAGGCGATGATGTCGGCATAGGGGCCGCTCTTGGTGTTCTGCGCGACCGACGGCGGTATGAAGGGAAGCTTCACGAACGCCGAAACGCTCTTCACGCCGGAGAGCATCTCGCGCATCAGCGCCGCGCACTCGGCGCCACGCTCGGCCATGTCGACGTGCGGGTTGGTGCGGTAGGCCACCAGCACGTCGGCGTTGTCCACCATCTTGCGCGACACGTTCGCGTGCAGGTCGAGGGTTGCGATGATCGGAACGCCCGGGCCGACGATGGAGCGCACGCGCCCGAGCAGCGTTCCCTCGGGATCCTCATCGCCGGTGCCGCTCGAGCCGCCATGGAGCGCGAGATAAACCCCGTCCACCGGCACGCTGGCACGCAGCCGCTTCTCGTGCTCTCCGACCACCTCGGTGAAGAAGTCGTGGTCCACCGGGCCGCTCGCCGACGCCGCCGCGCAATACAACGGCAGCGCTTCCCACGGGCCGGACGCATCCATCGCCTCCACGAAGCCGGTGAGGGTGAGCGGCGCGCGCGGATGCGCGCTCTTCCAATCGGCCACCAGCTCCTCGCCGGCGGCGACGAAGTTGGCGGCGAACTCCTCGCGCGTGGCGACCGGCGAATGGCTGTTGGACTCGAGCATGAAACCACCGACGGCGATTCGGGATGCGGGCATGAGGAAAACCGGGGACGGACCCCGAATTCGAAGTAGTAGACTCACTCTACCGAATTCAGGGTCCGTCCCAAAACGATGATCAAACGCCTGCTGCTCGCCGCCGCCGTGGCCCTGGCTGCGCTACCCGCCGCGTCGCAGAACCTCACGCTCGGCACCAAGCTCGAGCTGAACACGCTCGATCCGCACTTCTTCGCGGCCTTCCCTACCAACTCGTCGATGCAGTACTTCTTCGACAAGCTGGTCGAGTACGGCGACAAGCTCGAGATCCGTCCGGCGCTCGCCACCTCGTGGAAGCTGGTGGACAACACCACGTGGGAGTTCAAGCTGCGCAAGGATGTGGTGTTCCACGACGGCACGCCCTTCACCGCGGACGACGTGATCTTCTCCATCGAGCGCGTGCCCAACGTGCCCAATTCCCCCAACTCGTTCGCGCAGTTCACGCGTGCCATCGAGTCGGTGCGCAAGACCGACGACCACACGATCGTCGTGAAGACCAAGGCGCCCAATCCGCAACTTCTATCCGACTTCGCCAACGTGTTCATCGTGTCGTCGCGGGCGGCGAAGGGCGCGGCGACCGCGGACTTCAATTCCGGCAAAGCCGTCGTGGGCACCGGGCCGTACAAGCTCGCGAAGTTCGTGACCGGCGAGTCTCTCGAGGTCGAGCGCAACGACAGGTATTGGGGAACCAGGCCCCACTGGGCGCGGGTGACCGAGAAGGTGATCGCGCGCGATCCCAGCCGGCTGGCGGCGCTGCTGGCGGGGCAGGTGGACGCGATCGACGCGGTGCCGATCGCGGACCTGGAGCGCCTTCGCAAGGAAGGGCGTTTCTCGCTCTATCGCGGGCCGGCGGCGCTGGTGCACTACGTGGCGCTCGATTCCACCCGCGACGCCTCGCCCTACGTCACCGCCAAGGATGGCAAGCCCCTCGCCGCCAATCCGCTCAAGGATCCGCGCGTGAGGAAGGCGTTGTCGCTCGCGATCAACCGCGACCTCATCGTGAAACGCATCATGGAGGGCAGCGCGCAACCGGCGGGGCAACTGCTGCCCGAGCAGTTTCCGACGGCGGGCAAGGCGGTGAAGCCCGATCCCCACGATGTCGCTCGCGCCCAGAAGCTCCTCAAGGACGCCGGCTGGGGCGATGGGTTCCGCCTGGTGCTGCATGCGACGGGCGATCGCTATCCGAACGACTCGTCGGTGGCGCAGGCGCTGGCGCAGATGTGGACCCGCATCGGCATCAAGGCGGAGGTGGAGGCGTTGCCCGGGTCGGTCTTCTTCACGCGGGCGTCCAAGCAGGAATTCAGCGCCTTCGCCGCGCAGTACGGGGCGGAGGATGCGATCAACGGCTTGCGCGCGCTGGTGGCAACCAACGATCCGGCTCGCGGTTTCGGCACCGCCAACCGCACGCGCTACTCCAACACCGTGGTCGACAACCTGCTCACCGAAGCATTGGTGACCATGGACGACGAGCTGCGCCAGCAGAAGCTCGAGCGCGCCATCGCCTTCGCCATGGCCGACCAGCCCCTGATCCCGGTCTTCTACCCGATCTTCGACTTCGCCGCCCGCAAGGGGCTGGTCGTCACGCCGCGCGCCCAGCGCCGCTTCAACGCGATGATGGTGAAGCCCCAATAATTGGTGTCGGAGTCAATCAATAATTGGTGTCAATAATTGGTGTCGGAGTCAATTATTTTGGGAATGTGAGCGCTGCCTCAGGTTGAGGTTGTTGTTTGATTCGGCAGGCAAATTTTCGCCGAAAAATGGTGTCGGACACCAATATGCTGGTCGTTCCCACGCCTCGCGGCCTGCACTGCGCCGCGGGGGGCTTCTACATCGATCCCTGGCGTCCCGTCGATCGGGCGGTGATCACGCACGCCCATGGCGACCACGCGCGGCCAGGCAGCAGCGCGTATCTGTGTGCAACGCCGGGGCTGCCGGTGCTGCGCACGCGCATCGGCGAGGGCGCGGCGATCGAGGGCTTGCCCTACGGCGAGCCGCGCGACATCAACGGGGTCAAAGTCTCGCTCCATCCCGCCGGTCACGTCCTCGGCAGCAGCCAGGTGCGGATCGAGCACGCGGGCGAG
>JBKJTM010000316.1:0-7887 GCA_046590805.1 Usitatibacter sp. | reverse complement strand
CAACAAGCTTGGGGACCCCTCCGCGCTAACGCCATGACCAGCCCGATCGCGTACTTCAACGGCGAGCTCATGCCCGTCGACAAGATCTCGATTTCCCCGCTCGACCGCGGCTTCATCTTCGGCGACGGCGTCTACGAGGTGATCCCGGTGTATGCCGGCGTGCCGCTGCGCGCGCGCGAGCATTTCGAGCGGCTGCAGCGCTCGATGGGCGAGATCCGGCTCGACAACCCGCACACCATCGACGAGTGGATCGGGATCGTGGACCAGCTTCTCGCCCACCATCCCGGCAACCAGTCGGTGTACATCCACGTGACGCGCGGCGTGCCGCCCAAGCGCGACCATGTGCTGCCGAAGGGGTTGAAGCCCACGGTGATGCTGATGGCCTTCCCGCTCGGCACGCCCTCGAAGGAACTGGTCGAGAGCGGCGTGGCCTGCGTGACCGCGCGCGACTTCCGCTGGGAGAAGGGCAACATCAAGTCGATCTCGCTCCTCGGCAACGTGCTCGCGCGCCAGATCTCCGCCGACGTGGGCGCGACCGAGACGATCCTGTTCCGCGACGGCATGCTCACCGAGGCCGCGGCCTCCAACGTCTTCATCGTCAAGGACGGTGTGGTGCTCGCGCCGCCCGGCAACAACCTCATCCTGCTCGGCATCACCTACGACCTGCTGGTGCGCCTGGCCGACGAGGGAACGATGAAGCACGAGATCCGCCCGATCACCGAAGCCGAGGTGCGCACCGCCGACGAGATATGGCTCACCTCGTCCACCAAGGAAGTGCTCGCGGTGACCTCGCTCGACGGCAAGCCCGTCGGCACCGGCAAGCCCGGCCCGGTCTTCAAGCGCATGCACGCGCTCTTCCAGGAGCACAAGGCGAAGCTCGCGCGCCGGGGCACCGTGGCGGCTTGAGTTCCGCGCGGCGGCATCCCATCTCCACGGCATGAACGCGACCATGAGCGAGCCGGAAGAGCCGCAGTCCCTCCTCACCTTCCCATGCGTCTTCCCGATCAAGGTGATGGGACGGCGCGAGGACGGCTTCGCCCAGGAAGTCTCGGAAGTCGTTCTGCGCCACGCGCCCGACTTCCACCCCGAGACCATCGAGATGCGCACCTCCAGGAACGGGCGCTACCTTTCGATCACCGTGAACCTCAATGCGAGGTCGCGCGAGCAACTGGACGCGCTCTACTCGGAGCTCTCGAAGCATCCGAGGGTGATGATGGTGTTGTGATCCAGGTCCGCGACCTGGGCCTCGTCGCCTACGAGCCCACGTGGCGCGCGATGCAGGCGTTCACCCGGTCGCGCGAACCGGGCGCCCGCGACCAGCTCTGGCTGGTCCAGCACCCCCCGGTGTTCACGCTCGGCCTGGCCGGCCGACGTGAGCACGTGCTTTCCCCGGGCGCGATCCCGGTAGTCGCCACCGATCGCGGCGGGCAGGTCACCTACCACGGCCCCGGCCAGGCGGTCGCCTACCTGCTCCTCGACCTGCGCCGCGGCGGCTTCGGCGTGCGCGAGCTGGTGCGCCGGATCGAGCAGGCGGTGATCGAGACGCTGGCGGGCTACGGCATTTCCGGCGAGCGACGCCAGGGCATGCCCGGGATCTACGTGGGCGGCGCGAAGATCGCGGCGATCGGGCTGCGCGTCTCGCGCGGCTGCACCTATCACGGGGTCTCCCTCAACGTCGACCTGGACCTGGAACCCTTCGCGCGCATCGACCCATGCGGCTACCCGGGGCTTGCCTCCACCCGCCTCGCCGACCTGGGGGTAAGTGATAGCATTGATGCGGTGCAACAGAAGCTCGCGGCCTTCCTGTCGCAAGCGGTCGCCCCGACGCAGGCCGGGGCCCAATCCCGATGACCGACTCCGACCTCAAGCTCCAGCAGAAACGCAGCCTGAAGACGTCGCGAATCCCCATCAAGGTGGTCGCGACGGAGCCGTTGCGAAAGCCCGAATGGATCCGCGTGCGGGCGGGCGGCAGCGGCCGCTTCACCGAGATCAAGCAGATCCTGCGGGAGATGAAGCTGCACACCGTGTGCGAGGAGGCGTCTTGCCCGAACATCGGCGAGTGCTTCGGCCACGGCACCGCCACCTTCATGATCATGGGCGACCTCTGCACGCGCCGCTGCCCGTTCTGCGACGTCGCCCATGGCCGGCCCAACCCCCTCGATCCGGACGAGCCGCGCCACCTGGGCGAGACCATCGCCCGGCTCGCGCTCAAGTACGTGGTGATCACCAGCGTGGACCGCGACGACCTGAGGGACGGCGGCGCGGGTCATTTCGTCGACTGCATTCGCAGCGTGCGCGATCTATCGCCCGCGACTCGCATCGAGATACTCACCCCGGACTTCCGCGGCCGCCTCGATCGGGCCCTTGCGGTGCTCGACGGCTCCCCGCCGGACGTGATGAACCACAACCTCGAGACCGTGCCGCGGCTCTACCGGCAGGCGCGCCCCGGCTCCGACTACGCCCATTCGCTCCAGCTTCTGAAGGGCTTCAAGTCGCGCCACCCCCACGTGCCGACCAAGTCGGGGCTGATGGTGGGGCTGGGCGAGACCAACGACGAGATTCTCGAAGTGATGCGCGACCTCCGCGCCCACGACGTCGACATGCTCACCGTCGGCCAGTACCTGCAGCCCTCGAAGCACCACCTGCCGGTGACCCGTTTCGTGCACCCCGACGAATTCCGCATGTTCGAGGAAGAAGCCGGGAAGATGGGCTTCGTGAATGCCGCCTGCGGCCCGATGGTGCGCTCCTCGTACCACGCCGACCTGCAGGCGAAGGACGTCGGCCCCTCCTAGGGAAATCCGTGCCGCGACTCACCTCGAGGCTGGAGGAGCGCGCCGCGGTGCGGCGCCCGACATCGCTGCAGATCGCGCTCGCCGACCGCATCGGCCAGCTCGATCCCGCCTCGTGGCAGGCGGTGAGCCGCGACCAGAGCTTCTTCTTTTCGCCCGCGTACCTGCGGATGCTGCAGGCGGTCATGCCCGAGAACATCGAGCCGCGGTACGCGCTGGTATCGCGCGGCGACGAGCCGCTCGCCGGCGTCTGCGCCCAAGTGATCCGCGTGAGCCTCGCGCAGGTGGCCCTGGGCGCGGCGAGATCCCTGCTCGCCGGACTGGACGACCGCGTCACCCAGCGCGTGCTGGTATGCGGCAATGCGCTCACCTTCGGCATGCATGCGGTGTGCTTCGCCCCCGGTGCCGACCGCTCCCTCGCCTGGCCGGGCGTTGCGGAGGCGCTCTACCGCATGCGCCGCGCCGAGAAGCTCGCCGGCCACATGGACCTGGTCATCATCAAGGACCTCACCGCGCCGCACTGCGAGGAGTCCGCAGTGCTCGGGAAGTTGAGCTACGGCAAGGTCGAGACGCAGCCCGACATGGTGCTCGCCATCGACCCGGCGTGGCGTTCCCACGCCGATTACCTTTCGAGTCTCACGTCGAAGTACCGCAGCGACGTGAAAGCGCGCGTGCTGAAGCGCTTCGACGAGGCCGGCTGCACGCTGGAAAGCATGACCGCCGCGCAGGCGGCCGCGGAGGCCGAAGCGCTGCACCCGCTCTATCTTCAGGTGCACGGCGGCGCGGCGCTCCGGCCCTTCACGCTTCGACCCCAGTACTGGCCGGCGCTGATGCGCTCCGGCGGCGAGGATGTCGTCCTGCAGGTCGCCCGCCGCCAGGGACGCCTGGTGGGCTTCATGGTCACGCTGCGCGATGGCGACACGGCGCTCGCGTACCACATCGGGTTCGATCGCGGCACCGCAGCCGAGGGCGTGCCGCTCTATCTCAGGCTGCTGCACGCCGCGGTGGAGCAATCGATCCGCTTCGGCTGCCGTAGCGTCTCCTTCGGCCGCACCGCGCTCGAGCCGAAGGCGCGGCTGGGATGCAAGCCGGAGCCGATGTTCGTCTGGGCGCGCCATCGCCACCCGGTGCTGAACCAGTTGCTGCGCCCGCTGCTGGGCTTCATCCAGCACGACGAGGCGCCGGACTTCGACCCGTTCAAGAAGGCCGCGCAGCCGGCGCAGGCCACGGCCCCGTAGCGCCCCGAAAGCCATGGATCCGACCTCGAAAATCCGCAAGCTGGGCTTCCGACGATGGTACGAGCGCGAGCTCATCAAGAGCCATGCCGCGCTGGTCACCATGCTGCTCTGCGGAGTGCTGATCTCGGTCCTGGTCGAGCAGGTGAACGTGCGCGAGTTCGGCTGGCGGCCGCTTTCCGCCCTCGCGGTCATGTTCGCCGCGGGTGCGCTCGGATGGTTCTCCTGGCGCAGCTACATCACCATCCTGCATCGCGCCGAGTTCTACGGCGAGCGATCCTCGTGTCCCAAGTGCGCCGCCTACGGCAGGTTCAACGTCGTGGCGACGGGCATGGACGCGGTGCCGGGCAAGACCGCCGAGGCGTTGGCGCCGCTCGAGACCGCCTGGATGCGGGTCGAGTGCCGGATGTGCGGCACGGGATGGCGGATGCCCGAGTAGGGCGTACCCGCGATCCGGCCCCGGCTACGCCACCGCCTCGTACGCCGGCAGCGTCAGGAACTCCACGTAATCGTCGCAGGTGGTGATTTCCTCGAAGAGCCGCGCCCCCTCGGCGTACTGGCCGGCCGCATAGGCCTCGGCGCCGACGATGTGCGGCGTCTTGGCGAGCTCGTCCCTCAAGATATCGTGGAAGAGCTCGCGGGTCACCTTGCGCCCGTCGTCGAGCACGCCCTTGGGCGAACGGATCCATTGCCACACCTGCGAGCGCGAGATCTCGGCGGTGGCGGCGTCCTCCATCAGGTTGAAGATCGGCACGCAGCCGTTGCCCGCGAGCCACGAGCCGATGTACTGGATGCCGACCTGCACGTTGTTGCGCAGGCCCGCCTCGGTAATCGGGCGCTCCGGCTCGAAGCGCAGCAGGTCGGCGGCGGTGACGGACACGTCCGGGCGCTGCTTGGAGTACTGGTTCGGCCCGGGCATGTGCTTGTCGAAGACCTCCTTCGCGATCGGCACCAGGCCCGGATGCGCGACCCAGGTGCCGTCGCACCCATCGGTGGCCTCGCGCTCCTTGTCGGCGCGCACCTTGGCCATCGCCGCCTCGTTGGCGGCGGGGTCGTTCTTGATCGGGATCTGCGCCGCCATCCCGCCCATCGCGGGGGCGTTGCGCCGGTGGCAGGTCTTCACCAGCAGCAGTGCATAGGCGCGCATGAAAGGCGCGGTCATGGTGACCTGGGAGCGGTCGGCGAGGCAGAACTCGCGGTGGGAACGAAGCTTCTTCACGCAGCTGAAGATGTAGTCCCAGCGGCCGATGTTGAGGCCCGAGGAATGCTCGCGCAATTCCCACAGGATCTCGTCCATCTCGAAGGCCGCGGGCAAGGTCTCGATCAGCGCGGTCGCGCGCACCGAGCCGTGGGGCACGCCGAGGGCTTTCTGGGCGAAGGTGAAGATGTCGTTCCAGAGGCGCGCCTCGAGGTGCGACTCCATCTTCGGCAGGTAGTAGTAGGGGCCGCTCGCGCGGGCAAGCAGCTCTTTCGCGTTATGGAAGAAGTTGATGCCGAAATCGAAGAAGGCTGCGGCGATCGGCTGCCCGTCCACCCGCACGTGCTTCTCGTCGAGGTGCCAGCCGCGCGGCCGTGGGATGAGAACCGCGGTCTTGTCGTTCAGCCGGTATTGCTTGCCCGACTGCTCGAAGTCGATGGTGCGGCGCGCGGCGTCCATCAGGTTCGCCTGGCCCGAGACCATGTTGTCCCAGGTGGGGCAGTTGGCGTCCTCGAGGTCCGCCATGAAGGTCTGCGCGCCGCAGTTCAACGCGTTGATCACCATCTTGCGATCGGTGGGGCCGGTGATCTCGACGCGTCGGTCGAGGAGATCCGCCGGCTGCGCCGCGATGGTCCAGTCCGATTCGCGGATCGAGCGCGTGTGCGCGAGGAAGTCGGGCGTGTGGCCGGCGTCGAACTCCGCCTGGCGCTCCGCGCGGGCCGCGAGGATTTCCCGCCGGCGGGGGCCGAAGGTGCGCGAGAGCGAAGCCACCAGCTCCAGCGCCTCGCGGGTGAGGACGCGGCCGTATTCCGGCAGCAGCGGCGCCGCGATTTCCATGCTGGCGGGCAACACGATCTTGGTATCCATGCGACGATCTTTCGAAGGTGGCTTGCAGTCTATTATGTTACTGCGGTACGATTAATCGGTTTAAATTAACCATCACTTTATACTCACGCACATGGACCGGTTCAAGGAACTGACGACGTTCGTGGAAGTGGCGCAGCGCGGCAGCCTGTCGGCCGCGGCGCGCGAGGAAGGCATCACCCCGGCGATGGTCGGCCGGCGCATCGACCAGCTCGAGGAGCGCCTCGCGGTCAAGCTCTTCAAGCGCTCCACGCGCAAGGTGACGCTCACCCCCGAGGGCTCCACGTTCTACGAGGATTGTCACCGCATCCTCGCCGAGCTGCGCGGCGCCGAGGACGCGCTCTCCGCCGGCGCCAAGAGCGCGTCGGGCCGGCTGATCGTCACCGCCCCCACATCCTTCGGACGCAAGCACATCGCGCCGCACCTGTCGGCGTTCATCGCCGAGCATCCGAACCTGCACATCACGCTGCACCTGTCGGAGCGGCTGGTGGATCTCAAGAACGAGCGCTTCGATCTCGCGATCCGCATCGCCGACCTGAAGAGCGCCGACCTGATCGCGGCCAGGCTCGCGCGCAACCACCGCGTCGTGTGCGGGTCGCCCGCCTACTTCAAGCGCGCCGGCAAGCCCAAGTCGCTCGCCGACCTGGCGCGGCACAACTGCCTGGTGACCAGCACCGAGGATGGCGTGGCCGACCAGTGGATCTTCCAGGAGAAGGGCAAGCCCGTGCCGGTCAAGGTCGCCGGCAACCTGCAGTGCAACGACGGCGAGGTGCTGACGCGCTGGGCGATCGCGGGCGAGGGCCTCGCCTGGAGGAGCGCGTGGGAAGTGAGCGAGGAGGTGAAACGCGGACGCCTGGTCACCGTGCTGGACGAGCTCGCCTCCCCCGGCAACAACATCTACGCGGTCTATCCCGAGCGGCGCCTGCTGCCGGCGAAGGTGAAGTTCTTCATCGAGTTCCTGAGGAAGACGTTCGGGGACGCGCCCTACTGGGAGTAAACCGGGGACAGACTCTTTTTCCGCGATGGTCCGCTATGCGGACGGCGGAAAAAGAGTCTGTCCCCGGTTTACCTGAATTGCTTCACGACGTGGTGCTGCCGCCGGCTCACCGGCAGCTTCTCCCCGGTCGCCCTGATCACCACCGCCCAGCCCGACTCGCTCTCCTCGGCGTTGCGCTCGAAGCCACTGATGGCGCTCCGCGCGACGATGCAGTTGCGGTGGATGCGCACGAAAAGGTCCTGGAACTCCTCCTCCAGGCTGGTGAGCGACTCCTCAACGAGGTACTCGCGCGCCGCGGTTCGCACGGTCACGTACTTGAGCTCGGCTCGCAGGTAGAGAACCTCCGCGATCGGCACCAGGTGGATCTTGCCGCGCTCGTGCACCGACAGGTGCCGCCTCGGCTGGTTGGCGGCGGCGTCCAGCGCCTGGCGCGAGATCGGCGGCGCCGCCCGCGTCTTGCCGAGCGCGGTGAGCAGCCGCTCGACCCGGATGGGCTTGAGGAGATAGTCGATCGCGTTCACCTCGAAGGCCTTGAGCGCATAGGCGTCGAAGGCGGTGGTGAAGATGACCGCCGGCGGCTCGGCCATGCCGGCGATGTGGCGCGCCGCCTCCATGCCGTCCATCTCCGGCATGCGGATGTCGAGGAGGACGATGTTCACCTTCTCGCGGTTCAGCACGTCGAGGACCTCGCGGCCGTTGCGCGCCTCGTCCACGATCGCCAGCGGGAACTGCGGGCGGCACTCGTCGAGGAGATCGCGCAGCCGTGCCCGGGCCGGCGCCTCGTCGTCGGCGATCAGCACCCGG
>JBKJTM010000196.1:0-3009 GCA_046590805.1 Usitatibacter sp. | reverse complement strand
CGAACCCAGTGGCCGCTACCCTCAGGGACTTGGGCGGCATCGTCAAGGAGTCGTCGTTCCTGACCGCCAAAACCAGCGCGATGGTGTGCTGGCTTTTTGTCGGTTCGTCGATCTTTTCGGCCGCGTTCGCGTTGCTCGGCGGGCAGGAGATCATCGAGCGCTGGGTGCTTTCGCTGGGCCTGAGCACAGTGCAGTTCCTGATCCTGTCGCAGCTCATCATCTTCATTCTGGGCTGGCCGCTCGAATGGACCGAGATCATCGTGATCTTCATGCCGATCTTCATTCCGCTGCTGGCCCAGTTCGGCGTCGATCCGCTGTTCTTCGGGCTGCTGGTGGCGCTGAACCTGCAGACCGCGTTCCTGTCACCACCGGTGGCGATGGCGGCGTTCTATCTGAAGGGTGTCTCTCCACCGCACGTGACCCTGAACCAGATCTTCGGCGGGATGATGCCGTTCATGGGCATCCAGGTTATCGCCATCATCCTGCTCTACATGTTCCCCGCCATCGGGATGTGGCTGCCGTCCGTCCTCTACAAGTAACCGGTGGCGAAGGTCCTCATCACCCGCGGGATATTTCCCGAGGTCGTCGAAGCGCTCACGCGGCGCTTCGAGGTCGATCACAACGCCGAGGACCGCCCCTGGCCGCCGGATGAGCTGGCGCGGCGACTGCAGGGCAAGAGCGGCGCCATGGCGACCGTGATGGACAAGTTCGACGAGGGGGTGCTCGCGCAATCCCCCGATCTCAGGGTGATCGCCAACATCGCCGTGGGCTACAACAACATCGACGTCCCCGCGTGCACGCGGCGCGGCATCCGGGTCACCAACACGCCCGGCGTGCTGGACAACACCACCGCGGACCTCACGTGGTCGCTCCTCATGGCGGCGGCCCGGCGGATCGCCGAGGGCGATGCCTACGTGCGCGCGGGGGATTGGAAGATCGCCTTCGGCGTGCAGTACTTCCTCGGCCAGGACATCCACCATGCGACCCTCGGCATCATCGGCATGGGGCGCATCGGCCAGGCGATCGCGCGGCGCGCCCTGGGCTTCGACATGCGTGTCCTCTACAACAACCGCACGCGGCTGCCCGAGGCCGACGAGAAGCGGCTGAACGCCACCTGGGTCGAGCGTGACGAGCTTCTCGCGCAATCGGATTTCGTCGTGGTGATGGCGCCCTATTCGCCCGCGACGCACCATCTCATCGGCGCGGCCGAGATCGCGAAGATGAAGCCCACCGCGGTGCTGGTGAACAGCGCGCGCGGCGGCGTGGTCGACGATGCCGCGCTGGTGGCGGCGCTGAGGGACAAGCGCATCGCGGCGGCGGGCCTGGACGTCTTCGAGGGCGAGCCGAAGCTGAACCCGGGCTACCTCGATCTCGCCAACGTGGTGATGACGCCGCATATCGGCAGCGCCTCGCGCGCGACCCGCATGGTGATGTGCAGTACCGCGGCCGCCAACATGACGGCGGTCCTCGAAGGGCGCGACCCGCCAAATCCCGTAAATTAACTGTCTCCCCGGGCGCTGCACTCGCAGCGATGGCGCGGGGCCCAATGCATCAGGAGAGAAAATGTCCGCAAAAGTCGCATTCATCGGCCTCGGCGTCATGGGCTTTCCCATGGCCGGGCACCTCAAGGCCAAGGGCTACGACGTGACCGTCTACAACCGCACCGGCGTCAAGGCCGACGATTGGGTGAAGAAGCACGGCGGCCAGTCCGCCCCCACGCCGGCGGAGGCCGCCAGGGGCCAGGACTTCGTCATGCTCATGGTCGGCAACGATAACGACCTCGTCGAGGTCGCGCTCGGCAAGGACGGCGCGCTCTCGGGAATGAAGTCGGGCGCGGTCCTCGTCGACCACACGACGGCGTCCGCGGATGCCGCGCGCAAGGTGTTCGCCGAGGCGAAGAAGAAGGGCGTGGAGTTCATCGACGCGCCCGTCTCCGGCGGCCAGGCGGGCGCGGAGAACGGCAAGCTCACGGTGATGTGCGGCGGCGAGAAAGCGGCGTTCGAGCGCGCCAAGCCGGTCATGGACTCGTACGGCCGCGCGGTGACGCTGATGGGGGAAGCGGGCGCGGGCCAGCTCACCAAGATGGTGAACCAGATCTGCATCGCGGGGCTGGTGCAGGCGCTCTCCGAAGGCATCGCCTTCGCCGAGAAGGCGGGGCTCGACGCCGAGCTGGTGCTCGACGTGATCTCCAAGGGCGCGGCGCAGTCGTGGCAGATGGAGAACCGCGGCAAGACGATGCACGCGCGCAAGTTCGACTTCGGCTTCGCGGTGGACTGGATGAGGAAGGACCTCGGCATCTGCCTCGAGGAGGCGAAGAGGAACGGCGCGAAACTCCCGATCACCGAGGTGGTCGATAAATACTACGGCGACGTGCAGCAGGCCGGCGGCAAGCGCTGGGATACGTCGTCGCTCATCACCCGCCTTTGATGTCCCTCCGGCGAAGGCCGGGGCCCAATTCCAGGAGAACGCGAATGACCACCAAACTCTACTACGCGCCCGGCGCCTGCTCGTTCGCTTCGCACTGCGCCCTTGAGGAAGTCGGCCACCCTTACGAGACCCAGAAGATGAACCTCGCCGAGGGCGACCAGAGGAAGCCCGAGTACCTGCGCCTCAACCCGCGCGGGCGCGTACCGACGCTCGTCGTCGACGGCAACGTGATGACGGAGAACGTGGGCATCCTCACCTACCTCGGCGGCGGGCATTCGCACGCGGGCCTGTGGCCGGAGAAGACGTGGGACCAGGGCAAGCTCGTTTCCACCCTCGCGTGGCTCTCGAACACCGTGCACCCCTCGTACACGCACCTCTTCCGCCCGGAGCGCTTCGTTGACGACGAGGCCGCGAAGGAGGCGGTGAAGGCGAAGGGGAAGACCATGTTCCAGGGCTACCTCGAGGAGATCGACCGCCTGCTCGAGGGCCACAAGTGGGTCATGGGCAAGCAGTACACCGTGGCCGATCCGTATTTGCTGGTGTTCTACCGCTGGGCCAACCGCCAGAAGATGCGGGTGCGCG
>JBKJTM010000228.1:0-9406 GCA_046590805.1 Usitatibacter sp. | reverse complement strand
GCTTGGCGATGATGTTGCGTTGGATCTCGTTGGAGCCGGCGTAGATCGAGGTCTTGCGGAAGTTGCAGTAGCGGGGTGCCAGGTCCGCGGTGAAGTGGTCGAAGTCGTCGTACTCCGCCGTGGGCTTGAAGGGCTGCGCGAAGGGCCCAACCGCCTGCATCATCAATTCGGTCAGCATCTGCTGGATCTCGGTGCCGCGGATCTTGAGCATCGACACCTCCGCGCCCGGGGGCTTGCCGCCGCGCAGCTGGTCGAGGAAGCGCAGGTTGGTGATCGAGAGCGCCATCAGCTCCACCTCCAGGCGCGTGAGCCGGTCGCGGAAGCGCGGGTCGGCGGTGAGCGGCCTGCCGTCCTTCACCTGGGCGGCGGCGAATTCCTTCAGGCGCTCCAGCTCGCGCCGGGAGGTGCCGATGCGCGCGGTGTTCATGCGCTCGTGGCCGAGCAGGTACTTGGCGACCGTCCAGCCCTTGTTCTCCTCGTGCACCAGGTTCTCCGCCGGAACCTTCACGTCGTCGAAGAACACCTCGTTCACCTCGCGCTCGCCGTCCATCAGCATCAGCGGGCGCACGGTGATCCCCGGCGTCTTCATGTCGACCAGCAGGAACGAGATGCCTTCCTGCTTCTTGTCGTCGGCCGAGCCGGTGCGCACCAGGCAGAAAATCCAGTCGGCGTAGTGCGCGAGGGTGGTCCAGGTCTTCTGGCCGTTGACGACGTAGTGGTCGCCCTGGCGCACGGCACGGGTCTTGAGGGACGCGAGGTCCGACCCCGCTCCCGGCTCCGAATAGCCCTGGCACCAGAAGTCCTCGCCCTTGTAGATGCGCGGCAGGAAGCGTTGCTTCTGGGCATCGGAGCCGAAGCGCAGCAGTACCGGCGCGCACATCGCCAGCCCGAAGGGGATGAGGGGCGGCGCGCCCGCATAACCGCACTCCTCCTCGAAGATGTAGCGCTGCACCGGGGTCCAATCGGTTCCGCCCCAGGCTTGTGGCCATGCCGGCGCGATCCAGCCCTGGTCGGCGAGGATGCGATGCCAGCGGAGCAGGTCCTCCCGGGAAAGGTGCTCGTAGGCGACGACCTTGTCGCGCAGGTCCGCCGGCAGGTTGGCTGCCAGCCAGCCGCGCACGGTGTCGCGGAAAGCGGTCTCTTCGGGGGAGTAGCTGAGGTTCATTCGCCCATACTAATGGGTAGTATTGCCTTGGGTGTAAGCTCGCAAAAATCCGAGGAAATGGCCATGACCGGTTCGAGATTCTGGACAGCCCTGCTGTTATCGACGTTCGCCGGCGTCGCGCTGGCGCAGGCTCCGGCCTCCTACCCATCGAAGCCGATCAAGTGGGTCGTCCCGTACACCCCGGGTGGCATCACCGACACGGTCACTCGCATCGTCACCCAGAAGCTGCAGGACAACCTCGGGCAGACGATCGTGATCGAGAACAAGCCCGGTGCCAACAGCATCGTCGGCGCCGACCTGGCCGCCAAGGCGCCTGCCGATGGCTACACCATCGTGACCGTGATCGCCGCGCACGCCGCCAACGCCACGCTCTACGCGGGCAAGCTGCCGTTCGACCCGGTGAAGAGCTTCACGCCGATCTCGCTGGTGGCGATCGCGCCGCTCATCATGACGGTGAACAACAACTTCCCGGCGAGGGACGTGAAGGAACTCGTCGCCTACGCCAAGGCCAACCCGGGCAAGGTTTCCTTCGGCTCGAGCGGCGTCGGATCGGCCACGCACCTCACCTTCGAGCTGCTCAAGCAGACCGCGGGACTCGACATGGTCCACATCCCCTACAAGGGCACCGCGCCCGCCCTCACCGCGGTGATCGCCGGCGACATCCAGGTGCTGGGGGATGTCCCCAGCTCGCTCATGCCGCACGTGCGCGCCGGCAAGATCCGCGCGCTGGGCCTGTTTTCCTCCAAGCGTGTCGCCGGGGCGACCGAGGTGCCGACGCTGCCGGAAGCCGGCGGACCGCCTATCGAGGGATCGACGTGGGTCATGTTCCTCGCGCCCGCGGGCACGCCGCAGCCGATCGTCGCGCGCCTGTCCAGCGAGATCGCGAAGATCGTGGGCGCCCCCGAGATGCGCGCGCGCTTCGAGCAACTGGGCATCGAGGCGGTAGGCTCCACGCCCGCGGAGACCGGCCGCTTCCTCGATACCGAGATCGCCAAGTGGTCGCAGGTCATCACCGCCGCGGGCGTGAAGCCCGAGCAGTAACCAAAAAACCGGGGTCCGACCCCAGCACCGGAGGAGTCGCAATGATGAAGCTGCATCGCCTGGCCCTCGTGGCCCTCGCATCGCTGCTGCTCGTGCCGGCCATCGCGGCCGCGCAGGGCTATCCCAACCGGCCGATCACGCTCATCGTGCCGTGGCCCGCGGGCGGGTCGACCGATACACACCTGAGGAAGTTGGGCGAGCTCGCGTCGAAGCATCTCGGCCAACCCATCATCATCGAGAACAAGCCGGGAGCGGGAGGCATGCTGGGGCCGGCGAGCATGGCGCGCGCCGCGGCGCCCGACGGCTACACGCTCTCGCAGCTCACGGTGGGCGCCTTCCGCCAGCCGCACATGATGAAAGTGGACTGGGACCCGCTCAAGGATTTCACCTACATCATCGGCGTGTCGGGCTACACGTTCGGCATCGTGGTGAAGAACGACTCGCCCTTCAAGACCTTCGACGACTTCATCAGGTACGCCAAGGCCAACCCCGGCAAGCTGTCGTACAGCTCCACCGGCAACGGCACCTCGCCGCACCTGCTGCCGGAAGAGGTCGCGCACAAGGCCGGCGTACAGCTGCTGCACGTGCCCTACAAGGGCAACGCCGACTCGACCCAGGCCCTCATGGGCGGCCACGTGATGGCGCAGTCCGACGCGACCGGCTGGGGGAAGTTCGTCGACCAGGGCGCTTTCCGGCTGCTGGTCACCTTCGGCGAGCAGCGCACCCGCTGGGGCGCGCCGACCGCGAAGGAGCTGGGTTACGACATCGTGTCGTACTCGCCGTACGGCATCGTCGGCCCCAAGGGGATGGATCCGAAGATCGTGAAGATCATCCACGACGCCTTCAAGAAGGCGACTGACGATCCGGAGCACCAGAAGGTATTGGCTACGCTCGACCAAGTCTACTGGTACAAGTCGACCGACGACTACGCCAAGTGGGCGGCGGAGACCTTCATCTCCGAGCGGGCGACCATCGAGCGCCTGGGCCTGCTGGCGAAGTGAGCGTCAGGCAGCTCTTCGATCTCACCGGCAGGGTCGCGCTCGTCACCGGAGGCTCCCGCGGCCTCGGCCTGCAGATGGCCGAGGCGCTGGGGGAGATGGGCGCGCGCGTCGCGATCACCGCGCGCAAGGCCGCGGAGCTCGACTCCGCGGCGAAGCATCTGGCGGGGATGGGAGTCGAGGCGCTGCCGCTCGCCTGCGACCTCTCCGACCCCGCGGCGATCGGCCCGATGGTGGACGAGGTGATTGCCCGCCTGGGACCGATCGACATCCTGGTGAACAACGCCGGAACCACCTGGGGCGCGGCCGCGGTGGACCATCCGATCGAAGCCTGGAAGAAGGTCGTCGACCTGAACCTGACCGCGGTCTTCGCCGTGAGCCAGATGGTCGGACGCAAGTGCATGGTTCCGCGCCGCAGCGGCAAGATCATCAACATCGCGTCGATCCTGGGCCTGGTGGGCACCAGCGACACGACCCGGCCGGGAACGATCGCCTATGCCGCGAGCAAGGGCGGGGTGGTGAGCCTCACGCGAGCGCTGGCCGCGGAATGGGCGCAATACGACATCAACGTGAACGCGATCGCCCCCGGACTCTTCCCGACGAAGATGACCAAGGGCCTGATCGAGATCATGGGCGAGCGCGCGGCAAGCAAGGCGCCGCTCAACCGCGTGGGCGGGCCCGAGGACCTCAAGGGGATCACGGTCCTCTTCGCATCCGATGCGTGCTCGTTCATCACCGGCCAGGTGGTCGCCGTCGATGGCGGCGCAACCGCGGTCTAGCGGCGTGGACATCTCGGAAGCCTTGGGCCGCCGCATTCCTTTCGCTTCGCACCTCGGCATCCAGCTGGTCGAGCAGGGCGGCGGGCGCGCGGTGCTGATGCTCGAGATCCTGCCCGAGCACATGAACCGCTTCGACGTGGCGCACGGCGGCGTGGTGATGACACTGCTCGACATCGCCATGGCGGTCGCGGCGGGCTCGCTCGATTCCACCGCGACGGGCACGATCACCGTCGAGATGAAGACCACGTTTATCGGAGCCGCCACCGGCACCATCACCGTCGAGGGCCGTTGCCTGCACCTCGGAAAATCGGTCGCGCTCTGCGAGGGCAAGGTCCACGGCGCCGAGGGCAGGCTGCTCGCGAGCGGCAGCGGCACCTTCATGCTGCGGCATGCGCGCACCGGGGAGCGGGGCGAATGAGCGGCTACGACGCCTACGTCGGCACGCGCCCGGTGGCGGACGCGCATCGCTTCGATGTCGCGGCGCTGGAGCGCTTCATGGCCGCGAACGTGGCGGGCTTCAGCGGGCCGCTGCAGGTCGAGCAGTTCAGGGGCGGCCAGTCGAACCCGACCTTCCGCCTCAGCTCGCCGGGCGGCGAGTACGTGATGCGGCGCAAGCCGCCCGGAAAGCTGCTTCCCTCCGCCCACGCCGTCGACCGTGAATACCGCGTCATCTCCGCGCTGGCGGGGACCGGCGTCCCGGTGCCGCGCACGTTCGCGCTCTGCACCGACGAGAGCGTGATCGGCGCCATGTTCTTCGTGATGGAGCACGTGCAGGGGCGGGTGCTGTGGGATCCGACGCTGCCGGGCATGGAGCCGGGTGAGCGCCGCGCGATCTTCGGCGAGATGAATCGCGTCATCGCCGCGCTGCACACCGTGGACTACGCCGCCATCGGGCTCGCGGAGTACGGCAAGCCGGGCAACTACTTCGCGCGCCAGATCGACCGCTGGAGCAAGCAGTACAAGGCTTCGGAGACCACGCCGATCGAGTCGATGGACCGCCTGATCGAGTGGCTGCCGAAGAACATTCCCGCGGGCAACGAGACCACGATCGTCCACGGCGACTACCGCCTCGACAACATGATCTTCCATCCCACCGAGCCGCGCGTGATGGCGCTGCTCGACTGGGAGCTCTCGACCCTCGGGCATCCGATGGCCGATTTCGCCTATCACGCGATGGCCTGGCGGCTCTCGCCGCGCGAGTTCCGCGGGCTTCGCGGCGCCGACCTCGCCGCCCTCGGTATTCCGGGCGAAGAGGAGTACCTGCAGATGTACCTGGATCGCACCGGCCGGCCGCGCCCCGGCGCGCGCGACTGGGAGTTCTACGTGGTGTTCAACCTGTTCCGCGCGGCCGCGATCTTCCAGGGCGTGATGGCGCGTGCCGTGGCGGGCAATGCCGCCAGCGCGCAGGCGCTGCAGACCGGCGAGCGCGCGCGGCCCACCGCCGAATTCGCGTGGCGGCTGGTGGAGAAACTCTAGGGGAAGGCGATGGATTTCGCGTACTCAACGAAGGTGCGGGACCTCGAGGCGCGGCTCAAGTCCTTCATGGACGAGCACGTCTATCCGAACGAGAAGCGCTTCCGCGACGAGGTCGACGAGGGCGACCGCTGGCAGCCCACGCGCGTGGTCGAGGAGCTGAAGGAGACGGCCAGGGCCGCCGGCCTCTGGAACCTCTTTCTGCCGCAGTCCACGCGCGGCGCCGGGCTCACGAACCTCGAGTACGCGCCGCTCTGCGAGATCATGGGCCGCGTGTACTGGGCGCCGGAGGTGTTCAACTGCTCCGCGCCCGATACCGGCAACATGGAGACCCTCGAGCGCTACGGCACGGCAGAGCAGAAGAAGCAGTGGCTCGAGCCCCTGCTCGAGGGCCGCATCCGCTCGGGCTTCGCGATGACCGAGCCCGCGGTGGCCTCGTCGGACGCCACCAACATTCAGAGCGCGATCGTTCGCGATGGCGCGAGCTACGTGGTGAACGGCCGGAAGTGGTGGACCTCGGGAGCGGGCGATCCGCGCTGCGCGATCTACATCTTCATGGGCAAGAGCGATCCCAACGCCGCGAAGCACCAGCAGCAGTCGATGATCCTGGTGCCGCGCGACACCCGGGGCGTGAAGATCCTTCGCCACCTGCCGGTGTTCGGCTACGACGACGCGCCGCATGGCCACATGGAGATCGATTTCGTGGACGTGCGCGTGCCGGCGGCCAACATGCTGCTGGGCGAGGGGCGCGGCTTCGAGTTCGCCCAGGGCCGCCTCGGGCCGGGACGCATCCACCATTGCATGCGCCTCATCGGCGTCGCCGAGCGCGCGCTCGAGCTCATGTGCAAGCGGGTCAAATCGCGCGTGGCCTTCGGCAAGCCGATCGCGGAGCACGGCGTGACCCTCGAGCGAATCGCGGAGGCACGCATCAAGATCGACCAGGCGCGCCTCCTCACCCTCAAGGCCGCCTGGATGATGGACACCGTGGGCAACAAGGTGGCGCGGGCCGAAATCGCGATGATCAAGGTCGCGGCGCCGGTGATGGCGTGCGAGGTCCTCGACTGGGCGATCCAGGCGTTCGGGGCCGCGGGCGTGAGTGACGACTTCGGCCTCGCCAAGGCGTACGCGAGCGCGCGCACGCTGCGCCTCGCCGACGGACCCGATGAAGTCCACCGCAACCAGATCGGGCGCCTGGAGCTCGCGCGCCACTAGGAGCCCGCCCGTGCCTGCGCAGGCCCTCCTCGCGCGTCCCTTCGGCCACCTGTCCGAGCTGATCCGCCTGCATGCGCGGGAGAACCCCGCGGGTTGCGCGCTGATGCAGGAGGAAACGCGCATCGACTACGGCGCGCTCGACCGGCGCATGGATCGCATCGCCAGCGGCCTGCAGCGCATGGGCATCGCCCCCGGCGAGCGCATCGCCATCTGCGCCACCAATTCCATCGGCTACGCCCTCGCCTTTCTCGGCGCGCTGCGCGCGGGCATCGTTCCCGCGCTGATACCACCGGGGCTCTCCGCGGAGGCGGTGCGGGCAATGGCCGCCGACTCGGCCGCGAAGCTGTTGCTGCGCGACGCCGACCTCGCGGCGCTGCCCGAGCACGACGATCCGCCGCGCGAGGTTTCCGCCCGGCCCGACGCCGCCTTCAACATCATCTATTCGTCCGGCACCACCGGCACTCCCAAGGGCATCGTGCAGCCGCTGTCGATGCGCTGGCTGCACATGCAGCGCGGGCTCGCGTACGGATTCGATCGCGATACGGTGGCGCTGCTGTCGACGCCGCTCTACTCGAACACCACGCTGGTCACGTTCTTTCCGACGCTCGCGCTCGGCGGCTGCGTGCTGCTGATGGCGAAGTTCGATGCCGCGCGCTACCTCGACCTCGCCGAGCGCCACCGCGTCACCCACACGATGCTGGTGCCGGTGCAGTACCAGCGGCTGCTCGCGCACGAGGATTTCGCGCGCCGCGACCTTTCTTCTTTCCGCATGAAGCTCTCCACCAGCGCGCCCTTTTCCGCGCAGCTGAAGCGCCAGGTGCTCGACCGCTGGCCCGGGGGGCTGGTCGAGTACTACGGCATGACCGAGGGGGGCGCCACCTGCGTGCTGTTCGCACACCTGCGGCCCGACAAGCTGCACACGGTGGGGCAGGCCGGCGCCGGCGTAGTGGTGCGGCTCATCGATGAGGACGGGCGGGTGGTGCCGGAGGGCGGGGCGGGGGAAGTCGTAGGCCGATCGGGCGCGATGATGACCGGATACCACGACCTCCCCGAGGAGACCGCGCGCTCGGAGTGGTTCGACGCGGAGGGGCGCCGCTACATTCGCACCGGCGACGTCGGGCGCTTCGACGACGAGGGCTTCCTCACGCTGATCGACCGGCGCAAGGACCTGATCATCTCCGGCGGCTTCAACGTCTACCCGAGCGACCTCGAGGCGGTGCTGCGCGGGCACGAGGCGGTGGCCGAGGTGGCGGTGGTCGGGATGCCGTCGGAGCGCTGGGGCGAAACGCCGGTGGCGTTCGTGGTGCTGCGGCCCGGCGCGGGCGCTGACGAGGATGGGCTATGCGCGTGGGCCAACGCTCGCCTGGGCAAGGTGCAACGGCTGGCGGCGGTGAAGCAGGTTACGGAATTGCCGCGAAACGCCATCGGTAAGGTCCTCAAGCGATCCCTCCGGGACACCTTCCAGGGCGCGTTGCGGCTGTAAAAAGCCCTAAAAATCAATCAAAAGTCCGCGCCACTCGCGTATAATCGGTCCTCAGGTGTCGCATGGCGTCTCATCCGGTTAACGCCTCCACCGATTCGCGGTTCAGTTCCGACCCTCGAATTCCCCGCAGTCACTTTTCATCTGCCTGAACCGGTGTCGAGGGCTTGTCCCTCGCGGGCCGATTTTCAGGAGAGATGTCATAAGCACGACCTTTGAAAGCCTCGGGCTGCTGCCCGAGCTGCTTCGCGCTGTCACGGAGCAGGGCTACACGATCCCCACCCCCATCCAGGCCCAGGCCATCCCCATCGTCGCCTCGGGGCGCGACCTGCTCGCCGCCGCCCAGACCGGCACCGGCAAGACCGCCGGCTTCACGCTGCCGCTGCTGCAGCGCCTGGCGCCGATGGCGACCAAGAGTTTCTCGCCGGCGCTGCATCCGGTGCGCTGCCTGATCCTCACGCCGACTCGCGAGCTGGCGATCCAGGTGCACGAGAGCGTGGCCACCTACGGCAAGCACCTGCCGCTGCGCACCTTCTGCGTCTATGGCGGCGTGAACATCAGTCCCCAGATCGAGGCGCTCAAGAAGGGCGTCGAGATCCTGGTGGCCACGCCGGGACGGCTGCTCGACCTGGTGCAGCAGAAAGCGGTCCAGCTCGGCAAGGTACAGATCCTGGTGCTCGACGAGGCCGACCGCATGCTCGACATGGGCTTCATTCCCGACATCAAGCGCATCATCGCGCTGCTGCCGATGCCGCCGATGCGCCAGACGCTGCTCTTCTCGGCCACCTTCTCGGACGAGATCCGCAAGCTGTCGGCCCAGTTCCTGAAGGATCCCGCCACGGTCGAGGTCGCGCGCCGCAACACGCCCGTGGAGGCGATCACCCAGTACGCGTACCACGTCGAGGCCAATCGCAAGCGCGAGCTGCTCGCGCACCTGGTGAAGAAGAACGACTGGAGCCAGGTGCTGGTATTCACCAAGACCAAGCACGGCGCCAACCGCCTCGCCACCCAGCTGCAGCGCGACGGCATCAACGCCGACGCGATCCACGGCAACAAGAGCCAGAACGCGCGTATCCGCGCGCTCGAGGACTTCAAGGAGGGCAAAGTCAAGGTGCTGGTGGCCACCCACATCGCCGCGCGGGGCCTCGACATCGAGGAGCTGCCGCACGTCGTCAACTTCGACATGTCGCACATCCCGGAGGACTACGTGCACCGCATCGGCCGCACCGGCCGCGCGGGGTCGACCGGCGAAGCGCTG
>JBKJTM010000066.1:0-5363 GCA_046590805.1 Usitatibacter sp. | reverse complement strand
CATTGTTCTCTCTCCAACTTGACCCGGGGGCGAAACGCCGCCGGCCAGTTTTGGATCCGTCTTCCGCCGCCTCGCGCGCCCTGAAGGGGCGCCACGGATTGGCTGGTCTTAGGTTTCCCCGCTTCGCGGCGCCCCGATCGCTCAGTGCGGCCACGCAACTGGGAGGGTCGAACTGCAACCGCTCTGGGCCCGGGCGTTTGGGTGCTGCTGGCTTCGGCTGGCGGCCGGGCGGCCCCCGGACCTTTAGCGCGCTCGGCCTTTCATCAGGCCAGTCGCGCGAACATCTATCAGGTTCGGGCTCTCTGACTGGACTCCCGGCCACGAAGCCTGGCCGGAAGCAGCAAAGACTACGATTATAGCAGGAAAATAGAGCTTCCCGCCAGTGCTTTACTCGGGACGCGCCTTCTCCACCAGGCGAGTCACCTTCCACGCCTTGGTCTTGGAGATCGGGCGGCACTCCTGGATCTCGACGGTGTCGCCCAGGTGCACCTGGTTGCCCTCGTTGTGCGCATGATATTTCTTGTTGCGCTTCACGACCTTGCCGATCACCGGGTGCTTCTCCTGGCGCTCCACCAGGACCGTCACGGTGAGGTTCATCTTGTCGCTCACCACGCGGCCGGTCAGCTGGCGGGTGTTCTTCGCTCCCGGGGTCTTGCCGGGCAGGGTCTTGGCGGCATCGATCATTTCGCGGCCCCTTTCGATTTCTCCGAGAGGAAGGTATGCACGCGGGCGATCTGCCGGCGCACCTTTTCGATCTCGCTGTTCTTGGTGAGGCTCTGGGTGGCGAGCTGCATGCGAAGCCCGAACTGCGCGCGGCGCAGCTCCAGTAGCTCCTTGTTCAGCTCCTCCACGTTCTTCTTGCGCAGCTCGTCGTTCTTGCTCATGGTCGCTCCTTAGCCTCCGATGGCGCGCTGCACGAACGCGGTGCGGATCGGCAGTTTGGCGGCGGCGAGCGCGAAGGCGGCGCGCGCCGTGGCCTCGTCGATGCCGTCCATCTCGTAGAGCACCTTGCCCGGGACGATCTCGGCCACGAAGTACTCGGGCGCGCCCTTGCCGTTGCCCATGCGGACCTCGGCCGGCTTCTTGGAGATCGGCTTGTCGGGGAAGATGCGGATCCAGACGCGGCCACCACGCTTGATGTGGCGCGTCATCGCGCGGCGCGCGGCCTCGATCTGGCGCGCCGTGAGGCGACCGCGGCCGATGGCCTTGAGCCCGTATTCGCCGAAGGACACCTTGGCACCGCGCGTGGCGACGCCCTTGTTGCGGCCCTTCTGCTCCTTGCGGTACTTCCTTCTAGCTGGCTGCAGCATTTCGCACCCCTGGTTTCCTGGCGGGTTTCTTTTCCGGTTCCGGGGCGGGCGCCACCGGCTGCTCGCCCTTGCCCAGCGTCTCGCCCTTGAACACGAGCACCTGCACGCCGATCGTGCCGTAGGTGGTGCGCGCCTCCGAAAGGCCGTACTCGATCTCGGCGCGCAGCGTATGCAGCGGCACGCGGCCTTCGCGATACCACTCGGTGCGCGCGATCTCGGCGCCGTTCAGGCGTCCGGCGCTGGTGATCTTGATGCCCTGGGCGCCGAGGCGCATGGCGTTCTGCATCGCGCGCTTCATGGCGCGGCGGAACATCACGCGCTTCTCGAGCTGGCTGGTGATCGAGTCGGCGATCAGCTGGGCGTCGAGCTCCGGCTTCCTGATCTCCTCGATGTTCACGTGCACCGGCACGCCCATCAGCTTCTGCAGCGCGTTGCGAAGGCCTTCGATGTCCTCGCCCTTCTTGCCGATCACCACGCCCGGGCGCGCCGAGTAGATGGTGATGCGCGCGTTCTTGGACGGGCGCTCGATCACGACCTTGCCGACGGCCGCGTGCGAGAGCTTCTTCTTGAGGTACTCGCGCACCTTGATGTCCTCGGCCAGCATGCCGGGAAAATTCTTGGTGTTGGCGAACCACTTCGAGCCCCAGTTGCGGTTGACCGAGAGGCGAAAGCCGACCGGATTGATCTTCTGACCCATGGCTAGTCCTTTTTCCCGTCGCCGACCGTGAGGAACACGTGGCAGGTGGGCTTCACGATGCGGTTGCCGCGACCCTTGGCGCGCGCCTGGAAGCGCTTCAGCACCGGGCCCTTCTCGACCAAGATGGTGGTGATCTTGAGCTCGTCGATGTCCGCGCCGTTGTTGTGCTCGGCGTTCGCGATCGCGCTTTCCAGCACCTTCTTGATGATCTTGGCGCCCTTCTTCGGCGTGAAGGCGAGGATGTTGAGGGCGGAGGCGATCGGCTGCCCGCGCACCAGGTCGGCGACCAGCCGCCCCTTCTGGGCGGAAAGGCGTACGCCGTAAAGCTTGGCTTGAACTTGCATCGCGGCCTCCTTACTTCTTCGCCGGCGCGGGCGCCGACGGAGTTGAGACCTTCTTGTCGGCCGAGTGGCCCTTGAAGGTGCGGGTCAGCGCGAACTCGCCCAGCTTGTGACCGACCATGTTCTCGGACACGTAGACGGGGATGTGCTGCTTGCCGTTGTGCACCGCGATCGTGAGGCCGACGAAATCGGGAAGCACGGTGGAGCGGCGCGACCAGGTCTTGATCGGACGCTTGTCCTTGGCCGCCTGGGCGGCTTCCACCTTCTTCAGCAGATGCCCGTCGACGAACGGGCCTTTCTTGATTGAGCGTGCCATGTCTACCCCTTAAGCCTTCTTGTGGCGGCTGCGCACGATCATGATCTGCGTGCGCTTGTTGGGCCGGGTCTTCTTGCCCTTGGCGGGCTGGCCCCACGGCGATACCGGGTGGCGGTTGCCGCGGGTGCGGCCGCCGAGCGGGTGATCGACCGGGTTCATGGTCTCGCCACGAACCGTCGGGCGGATGCCGCGCCAGCGGTTGGCGCCGGCCTTGCCGATCACTCGCAGGTTGTGCTCCTCGTTGCCAACCTCGCCGATGGTCGCGCGGCAGTTCACGTGCACGCGGCGAATCTCGCCGGAGCGCATGCGCAGCTGCGCGTACTCGCCCTCGCGGGCGAGGAGCTGCACGCCGGCGCCGGCGGCGCGCGCGATCTGCGCGCCCTTGCCCGGCATCATCTCCACGCAGTGCACCGTCGTGCCGACCGGAATGTTGCGCAGCGGCAGCGCGTTGCCCGACTTGATCGGCGCTTCCGCACCGGCCTCGATCTTCTGGCCGACGGTGAGCCCCTTGGGGGCGATCATGTAGCGGCGCTCGCCGTCCGCGTAGCAGAGAAGGGCAATGTTGGCGCTGCGGTTCGGGTCGTACTCGACGCGCTCGACCTTGGCGGGGATTCCGTCCTTGTCGTTGCGGCGGAAATCGATGATGCGGTAGTGGTGCTTGTGCCCGCCGCCCTGGTGGCGGGTGGTGATGTTGCCCTGGTGGTTGCGCCCGGCGCGCTTGTGCAGCGCCTCGACGAGCGGCGCATGGGGCGAGCCCTTGTGCAGGTCGGCATTGACGACCTTCACCATCGAGCGGCGCCCCGCCGAGGTGGGTTTTGTCTTGACGAGAGCCATTAGGCGATCCCTTCCACGAAGTTGATGTCGCCTTCGCCCACGAGGCTCACGTACGCCTTCTTGATGGCCTTGCGCCGGCCGATGAAGCGGCCGTGGCGCTTTTCCTTGCCCTTGACGTTGACGACGTTGACCGCGCCCACCTCGACCTTCTGCTCCTTGAAGAGCAGCTCGACGGCGGCCTTGATCTCGGCCTTGGTCGCGTCCGGGAGCACTTCGAAGACGACCTGCTTGCGGGTTTCACCCACCAGCGTGGCCTTCTCCGAGATGATCGGCGCGACGATGATCTTCATGAGTCTTTCCTGGTTCATGCGAGCGCCTCCTCGAGGTACTTGACCGCTGCCTTGGTGACGAGGACCTTCTCGAAACGCATCAGGCTCACCGGGTCGGCGTGGCGCGCCTCGAGCACCATCACGTTGGGCAGGTTGCGCGAGGAGAGGTAGAGGTTCTCGTCCAGCTGGTCGATGAGGATCAGCACGTCGGCAATGCCCATCGCGGAGAGCTTGCCGGCGAGGAGCTTGGTCTTGGGCTGGTCGAGCGTGAAGCCCTCGACCACGGTGAGGCGGTCTTCGCGCACCAGCTGCGAGAGGATCGAAGCCATGCCAGCGCGATACATCTTCCGGTTCAGTTTGTGCGAGAAGTTCTCGTCGGGATTGTTCGGGAAGGTGCGTCCGCCGCCTCGCCAGATGGGGCTCGACGTCATGCCGGAACGTGCGCGGCCGGTGCCCTTCTGGCGCCACGGCTTCTTGGTCGAGTGGCGCACTTCGGCGCGCGTCTTCTGCGCGCGCGTGCCCTGGCGGCCGTTGGCCTGATACGCCACGACGACCTGGTGGATGAGCGCCTCGTTGTAGTCGCGGCCGAAAAGGGTTTCGGAGGCGGCGACTGCCGCCTGGGCCTCGCCCCTGTCGTTGATGACCTTGAGTTCCATCACTTGCCCCCTTTCGCCGCCTTGGCCTTCACGCTTGGGCGGACCACCACGGAGCAATTCTTGGCGCCGGGCACCGAGCCCTTGACCATGATGAGCGAGCGCTCGGCATCGACGCGCGCGACTTCGAGCAGCTGGATGGTGCGCTGGACATCGCCCAGGTGGCCGGCCATCCGCTTGCCGGGGAAGACGCGGCCCGGGTCCTGGGCCATGCCGATCGAGCCGGCGCTGTTGTGCGACAGCGAGTTGCCGTGCGAGGCGCGGTTCGACGAGAAGTGGTGGCGCTTGATCACGCCCGAGAACCCCTTGCCGATGGTGGTGCCCGAGACGTCGACCTGCTGGCCTGCCTGGAACATGTCGACCTTGAGCTCCGAGCCCGCCTTGAGCTCGCCGACGGCTTCGGCGGCGAGGCGGAACTCGCGCAGCTCCGAGCCGGCTTCGACGCCTGCCTTGGAATAGTGGCCCGCCATGGCCTTGGTGACACGGGTCGCGCGGCGCTTGCCGAACGCGACCTGGACGGCCACATAGCCGTCTGTGCCTGCCGATTTGACCTGGGTGACCCGATTGCCCGAGCAATCGATCACGGTGACGGGCACGGAAGTGCCGTCGTCCCTGAAGATGCGCATCATGCCGACCTTGCGGCCGACGAGACCGAGACTCATCTTGCTGTCCTTTCGTAATTTCCCCGCGGATACCCTCGACGGGGTGCCAACAGCGATTGGTTGGCCCTGCACCTTGCGTGTCGCCGCAGGCCCGTAAAAGGCGCGCCGACGCGGTAAAACATTGAATTATAGCAGCTTGCTGGCCTTCAGGGCCAGCAGGCGGTTACAACCGTTACAGCTTGATCTCGACGTCCACGCCCGCCGGCAGGTCCAATTTCATCAGGGCATCGACGGTCTTGTCGGTCGGCTCGATGATGTCCATGAGGCGCAGGTGGGTGCGG
>JBKJTM010000520.1:0-3836 GCA_046590805.1 Usitatibacter sp. | reverse complement strand
CGCGAGACCCGGCGCGTCCTGGGCGAGTACCAGCTCACCGAAGGCGATGTCCTCGGATGCGCGAGCTTCGACGACACCATCGGCGTCAACGGATGGCCGATCGAAGCCCATGTGAAGGGCGACGTGATCTTCAGGTTCCAGGACATCCCGGCCTCGCGCGGCTTCAATCACCTTCCCTACCGCATGATCGTCCCGCTCTCGATCGACAATCTGCTGGTCGCGGGACGTTGCGCCTCGATGACGCATATGGGACAGTCCGCGGCGCGCGTCTCGGGCGCGTGCTTCGTGATGGGCCAGGCGGCGGGGACGGCGGCAACGCTCGCCATTCGGGCCAGCCGGCACCCGCGCGCGATCGACATCGGCGAATTGCAGGGTAGTCTCGAACGCGACGGCGCCAGCCTGGGCCATACACCCTAGAACGGAGATCTTGCATGCGCAATATTTGTGGCCTGTTGCTTTGCATGGCGGCATCGATCGCGAACGCGCAGGAATGGCCGCAGCGCCCGGTGAAGATCGTGGCGCCCTTCGCCGCGGCCTCGACGCCCGATACGTTCGCGCGCCTCCTCGCCGACAACCTCCGCAAGCGCCTGGGCCAGGCGGTCATCGTCGAGAACAAGCCCGGCGCCGGCGGCATGGTCGGGACCGATGCGGTGGCGAAGGCCGCGCCGGACGGCTACACGATCGGGGTCAGCATCGTGGGGCCGCTCGTCAACAACAAGCTCCTCTACAAGAAGATGCCGTACGATCCCGACCGCGACCTGGTGCCGATCACCATCGGGGTGACCCAGCCGAGCCTTCTCGTGGTGCCCGCGGATCGCAACATCAATGACCTCAACGGGCTCATCGCAAACCTGAAGAGCCGCCCCGGGAAGGGAAACTACGCGTCGATCGGCGTGGGCTCGCTCTCGCATCTCACCATGGAGCTGGTCGCCCTGAGAAGCGGCGCCGAGATCGTCCACGTGCCCTATCCCGGATCGAGCCAGGCGGTAACGGCGCTACTGGCCGGCGAAGTCGACATGGCGTGCCTGCCGGCGCTCTCGGTCATCGCGCATGTGAAGGCCGGCAAGCTGAAGGCGATCGGCGCGAGCACCGCAAGGCGCTCGTCCTCGCTTCCCGACGTGCCCACGCTCAGTGAGCAGGGGCTCGACGATATCGATGCCGGCGCCTGGATCGGCGTGATCGCGCCTGCCGGCACCCCCGCGCCGATCGTCGACCGCATCCGCCGCGAGGTGGTCGCGGTGCTCAAGGACCCGGAGGTGGTGGGTGCCCTGCAAAGGCAGATGATGGAAGTGGTCGGGAGCACGCCGGAAGAGTTCGTGGCCCACCTCGAGGCCGAACGGCGCCGCTGGACCCCGGTGATCCAGAGGGCGAAGATCTCCCTCGACTAGCCCAGTACCGGGTTAAGTAACCTGGTAACAAATCAGTAGTTGAGGATCGGAGCTAGCCAGCGCTCGGCCTGCGCGAGGTCCATGCCCTTCCTGTGGGCGTAGTCGGCGACCTGGTCACGCTCCACCTTGCCGATGGCGAAGTAGCGCGAGTCCGGATGGCCGATGTAGAAGCCGCTCACCGCGGCGGTCGGCAGCATCGCGAACGATTCGGTGAGCGTGAGTCCGGCATTGTTCCCGGCGTCGAGGAGGGCGAAGAGATCGCCCTTCTCGGTGTGGTCGGGGCACGCGGGGTAGCCTGGCGCCGGGCGGATGCCGCGGTACTTCTCCGCCACCCTCTCGGCGTTGCTCAACTTCTCGTCGGCCGCGTAGCCCCAGTACTCGGTGCGCACGCGGTAGTGCAGGTGCTCGGCGAACGCCTCGGCGAGGCGGTCGGCCAGCGCCTTCAGCATGATCGCCGAATAGTCGTCGTTCTTCGCTTCGAACTCGCGCACCCTGGCATCGATGCCGATGCCCGCGGTGACGGCGAAGGCGCCGACGTAATCCTCGAGGCCCGAGTCCTTGGGCGCCACGAAATCGGCCAGGCACTGGTTCGGGTTGCCCGCCGGTTTCGCGCTCTGTTGGCGCAGGTTGTGCCACGTCATCAGCACGCGGTCGCGCTTTGCGTCGGAATAGATCTCGATGTCGTCGCCGATGGAGTTGGCGGGCCACAGGCCGAAGACGCCGTTGGCCGTGAGCCAGCGGCCCTTGACGATGCGCTCCAGCATCGCCTGTCCCTCGCGATGCACGTTGCGCGCCGCCTCGCCAACCACACTGTCCGTGAGGATGTCGGGGTAGCGCCCGGATAGGTCCCACGCCTGGAAGAAGGGGCCCCAGTCGATGAAATCGACCAGCTTCTCGAGCGGGTAGTTCTTGAGCGATACCAGCCCCAGCTTCGTGGGCGCGGCCGGCCGGTGCGCCGTCCAGTCGATCTTCACGGCGTTGGCGCGCGCGGCGTCTATCGGCACGCTCTTCTGGCCGGTCTTGTTCTTGTGGGCCTCGCGCACGACGACGTAGTCGGCGCGGACCTGGGTCATGTAGGCGTCGCGCTGCTCCAGCGAGGACAAGCTCGAGGCCACGCCCACCGCCCGCGACGCATCAGGCACCCAGACGGTGGGCCCCGAATAGTGCGGCTCGATCTTGACCGCCGTATGGGTGCGGGACGTGGTGGCGCCGCCGATGAGGAGCGGCACCTTGAAGCCGAGGCGCTCCATCTCGCGCGCGACGTGCGACATCTCCTCGAGCGACGGCGTGATCAGGCCCGAAAGCCCGACCATGTCGGCGTTCTCGCGCTTCGCGGTCTCGAGAATCGTCTCGCAGGAGACCATCACGCCGAGATCCACTACGTCGAAGTTGTTGCACTGGAGCACCACGCCGACGATGTTCTTGCCGATGTCGTGCACGTCGCCCTTGACGGTCGCCATGACGACCTTGCCCTTGGGCTTGGGCGCGGTGCCGAGGCGCTTCTTCTCCTCCTCGATGTAGGGAATCAGGTGCGCGACCGACTGCTTCATCACGCGCGCCGATTTGACCACCTGCGGCAGGAACATCTTGCCGGAGCCGAACAGGTCGCCGACAACGTTCATGCCGTCCATCAGCGGCCCCTCGATCACCTGGATCGGGCGCTCGTAGGCGAGGCGCGCCTCCTCGGTGTCCTCGATGATGTATTGCGTGATCCCTTTCACCAGCGCGTGCGACAGGCGCTCCTGCACGGTGCCCCTGCGCCATGCCTGGTCCTCGACCGCGTCCTTCTTCTGGCCCTTGAACGACTCGGCGAATTCCACCAGGCGCTCGGTGGCGTCGGGACGGCGGTTGAAGATCACGTCCTCGACGCGCTCGAGGAGGTCCTTGGGGATGTCCGCGTAGATGCCGAGTTGGCCCGCGTTCACGATCCCCATCGTCATCCCCGCCTTGCCGGCGTGGTAGAGGAAAGCGGTATGCATCGCCTCGCGGATCGGCTCGTTGCCGCGGAACGAGAACGAGAAGTTCGACACCCCGCCCGAGGTGCGGGCATGGGGCAGGTGGCGGTGGATCCACGCCACCGCCTCGATGTAGTCGTGGCCGTAGGTGTTGTGCTCCTCGATGCCGGTGGCGACGGCGAAGATGTTCGGATCGAAGATGATGTCTTCCGGCGGGAAGCCGACTTTTTCGGTCAGCACCTTGTACGCGCGGGTACAGATCTCGACCTTGCGTGCGCAGGTGTCGGCCTGGCCGTCCTCGGCGAAGGCCATGACCACCGCTGCGGCGCCATAGCGCAGGACCTTGCGGGCATGCTCGATGAAGGCTGCCTCGCCTTCCTTCAGCGAAATCGAGTTGACCACGCTCTTGCCCTGCAGGCACTTGAGCCCGGCCTCGATCACGCTCCATTTCGAGGAGTCGATCATCACCGGGACGCGGGCGATGTCGGGTTCG
>JBKJTM010000434.1:0-25296 GCA_046590805.1 Usitatibacter sp. | reverse complement strand
GTGCTGCTCGGTGAGGTGCCAGCCGCGCGGCCGCACGATGAGGGTCGCGGTCTTCGCGTTCAGCTCGTAGCACTTGCCCTCGAAGCTCTTGAAGCCGATGGAGCGGTCCACGGCCTGGCGCAGGTTGATCTGCCCCTGGATCATGTTCTCCCAGGTGGGGGTGGCGGAATCCTCGAAGTCCGCCATGAAGGTGGAGGCGCCGGAGTTGAGCGCGTTGATCACCATCTTGCGCTCCACTGGCCCGGTGATCTCTACGCGGCGGTCCAGCAGGTCGGCGGGAATCGAGCCCACGCTCCATTCGGACTCGCGGATCGAGCGCGTTTCCGGCAGGAAGGAGAAAGTCTCGCCCGCGTCGAGGCGCGCCTGGCGGTCGACGCGCGACTTCATGCAGGCGCGGCGGCGCTCCTCGTACTTGCGGTGCAGGTGGGCGACGAAGCCCACCGCGGCGGGAGTGAGGATGCGGTCGTAGAGGTTCGGCTGCTCTTTCGGTAGCTGGATGCCGGGGATCAGGTCGCGTTTCATGAATCTCTCCTTGGTTGATTGGGCCCCCGCCTTCGCGGGGGGGACCAGTTGTCGCCCCCGCCCCGGCCCAGCCCATCGCGGGGGCAGGCTCCGGTGGGGGCCCAATGCCCCTCAGTCCGCCGCGGCCGCTTGTTCCGATCGCTGCGCGATCGGGGTAGCCGTCGGGTAGAACTGCTCCTCCTCCGTTGATCCGGTGAGCGCGGTGGTGGACGACTTGCCGGCCTGGATCACCTGGGTGACCTCGTCGAAATAGCCGGTGCCGACTTCGCGCTGGTGCTTGACCGCCGTGAACCCACGCTCGGCGGCGGCGAACTCCTTCTGCTGCAGCTCGACAAAGGCGGTCATGTTCTCGCGCGCGTACTGGTGCGCGAGCTCGAACATGCCGTAGTTCAACGCGTGGAAGCCGGCGAGCGTGATGAACTGAAACTTGTAGCCCATCGCCCCCAGCTCGCGCTGGAATTTCGCGATGGTGGCGTCGTCGAGGTTCTTCTTCCAGTTGAACGACGGCGAGCAGTTGTAGGCGAGCATCTTGCCGGGGTGCACCCTCTGCACGCCCTCGGCGAAGCGGCGCGCGAATTCCAGGTCCGGCGTGCCCGTCTCGCACCAAACGAGATCAGCGTAGGCGGCGTAGGCGATGCCGCGGGAGAGCGCCTGGTCGAAACCCTTGCGCGTCTTGTAGAAGCCCTCGGAGGTGCGCTCGCCGGTGAGGAACGGCTTGTCGTTCTCGTCCACGTCGGAGGTGATGAGATCGGCCGCTTCGGCATCGGTGCGGGCGAGGAGGACCGTGGGCACGCCCATCACGTCGGCGGCGAGCCGCGCGGCGACGAGCTTCTGCACCGCTTCCTGGGTGGGCACGAGCACCTTGCCGCCCATGTGGCCGCATTTCTTCACGCTGGCGAGCTGGTCCTCGAAGTGCACCCCGGCCGCACCCGCATCGATCATCGCCTTCATCAGTTCGAAGGCGTTCAGGACGCCGCCGAAACCCGCCTCGGCATCCGCCACGATCGGCGCGAACCAGTCGATGTCGGTCTTGCCCTCGGCGTGGTCGACCTGGTCGCAGCGCGCGAGCGCGTTGTTGATCCGCTTCACGACCGTCGGCACGCTGGACACTGCGTAGAGCGACTGGTCCGGGTACATCGAGAGGCTGTCGTTGGCGTCGGCCGCGACCTGCCAGCCGGAGAGGTAGATCGCGGGCACGCCGGCGCGCACCTGCTGCATCGCCTGGTTGCCGGTGAGCGCGCCGAGCGAATTCACGAAAGGCTTGGTGTGCATCAGCGTCCAGAGCTTCTCGGAGCCACGGCGGGCGAGGGTGTGCTCGACCTGGAGGCTGCCGCGCAGGCGGAACACATCCTCGGCGGTGTAGCCGCGTTTCACCCCTTTCCAGCGGGGGTTGTCCGACCAGTCCTTCTTGATGCGTTGAACTTCCAGCTCGCGGGTGCTCATTTTTCTCGGTTCTCCGGGTTTGCCTGGGAAAGGATTGCGTGTTCGACCCGATGGAACCATCGCGGTGCAGCAAACCGGAATTGGTATTTTGGCGAGGGAGCCTTCGCAAAGCGCGAAGGGTGCTGCTACTGGGTCCTGCCGGGCACCAGGTGGTCCACCAGCTGCCGCGCCGGCGCCTGCAGGGCCGAATACTGCCGTATCGCGACATACATCCGCCGCGTCGCCCAGGCGTCGGTGAGGCGCACCAGCCTCAGGCCCATGGATTTCGCGAAGGCCCGGGCGGCGTCCTCGGGAAGGATGCCGATGCCGAGCCCTGCCTGGATCATCCGCGCCACCACATCGAAGCTCTTCACCTGCACGCGCAGCCTCAGGGGCTTGTCGGCGAGCCGCGCCTGGGCGAGCATGCATTGCGAGATGACGGTGCTGCTCTCGAGGCCGACGAAGTCGTAGTCGAGCAGCCTGGCGAAGGCGAGCGCCTTCGCGCGCACCGGGTGCTTCTTCGGCAGGACCGCGCAGAGGATATCGGCGCGGTAGTCGAGGAGCTGCAGGCCCTCGGCGGGCGCGCCTTCCATCACGATGCCGACGTCGGTCGCGCCTGTCTGCACCGCTTCGGCGATCGCGCCGCTGCGCTCCTCCTCGAGCGAGATCCTGATCGCCGGGTGGGCGGCCGCGAAGGTCGCGAGGTCGTGGGGCAGGTACTGCGCCAGGGCGGAGGCGTTCGCCTGGATGCGCACCACGCCCTTCACTCCCTTGGAGTAGTCGCTGATCTCGGCGCGCATCTCGCCCACCTTCTCCAGCATCTGGCGGGCGTGGTGGAGCATCGCGACGCCGGCGGGAGTGAGCTCGACGCCCTTTGCCGTGCGGTAGAGGAGCTGTACGCCAAACTGGTCTTCGAGCTGCGCGATGCGCCGGCTGGCCGCGGCGAGCGCGATGTGGCTCGCCTGCGCCGCCTTGGTGATGCTGCGCGTTTCGGCGACGCGGACGAAGAGGGCGAGGGAGGCGAGGTCAGGGCGCATACCGAAGGTCTAGGAGAGGAAGCGGCGTGGCGAGAGCGCGCCCGCGAGGTCGCGCGGGAGCGGCAGCGGCTCCTCCTCCAGCTGCGAGGCGAGGAGCTCGGCGCCGAGCGGCGCCCAGAGGAGCCCGCGAGAACCGAGCCCGGTCGCCACGTGCACGCCCTCGGTGGCGGTCGCGCCGAAGATCGGCAGGCGGTCCGGAACGGTGGTGCGATATCCTGTCCATCCTCCGAGCTCCTCCGGCACGAGGCCCAAGGCGAACCCCGGCAGCAGCGTCTCCGCCCGCGCGAGGTTGTCGCGATGGTCCTCGGAGCGCACGCTGCCGTCGAAGTCGTCGTGCTGGTAGCTCGCGCCGATCACGTGGCCGCCCGTCGCCAGGGGCGCGACGTAGCCGGCGCCGCTCACGATCACCTGCAGCGCGCGCCCGGGATCCGGTGGCAGGTAGGTCACCTGCCCGCGCACCGAGCTCAATCGCAGGCGGGCCTGCGGCAGGAGACGGGCCGCATCGGCGGCGTTCGCGACGACGAGCGTCGCCGACTCTCCGATGACGCGATCGTCGGCGTCGAGCGCCCGCCACACATGCCCCTCGCGCTCGATCCGCTGAACGTCGCGGGCCATGAGCCGCCGCACCCTGCCCGCGGCGCGTGCGATGCTCGCCGTGGCGAGGCTCTCGGGCGCCACCCACGCGCCCTGCGGAAACCACCAGCCGGAGCCGCGCACGGCACGGCCGGCGATCTCGGCGGCGCGCGCGGCGTCGGCGAACTCGAGGAAGGAGCCCGGGAAGCCCTGCGAACGCACGATCGCCTCGAAGCGCGCGGCCTCGTCCGCATCGCCCGCCAGCTGCAGCACGCCGCAACGGTCCCATTGCAGGTGGTATCCGTCGTGCAGCAGCGCGCGGTAATGCTGCAGCGCATAGAGGAATGCGCTCCTCGAGGCCTGAGCGTTCACCGCATCGCGCAGGTTCACGATCGGGCGCAGCAATCCGACCGCCGGAACGCTCCTCTCCGAGCGCGCGTCCACGAGGATCACGTCCCACTCACGCGATGCGAGGCGCTCGGCGGCAAGCGTTCCGGCGAGCCCGCCGCCGATCACCAGCGCATGACGCTCGCGCCGCGCCGCGGCGCGCGGTTGCGCATCGCGCCGCCCGGCGAGCATCTCGCGCTTGGAGCCGAAGCCCGGGCGCTTTTCGATGTGGAAGCCCGCGTCGGCAAGCGCCGAGCGCACGCCGCCCGCGACGGTCCAGGTCGCGAGCGTCGCGTCGCTCGCGGCGAGGCGTCCGAGCTCGCGCACCACCTCGGGCGACCAGATCTCCGGGTTCCGGGCGGGCGCGAAACCGTCGAGGAAGAAGGCGTCGACGGTGGCGACCAGTTGCGGCAGCAAGGCGCGCGCGTCCCCGAGCATCAGCGTGAGGATCACCTTGCCGTTGTCGAAATGCAGCCGGTGGAAGCCCGCGAGCGGCTCGGGCCACACCGCGACGAGCGCGCGCGACAGGGGCTCCAGCTCGTCGATGGGTGCGAGCGCCGCCGCCAGGTCCGCGCGCGAGAAGGGGCGTTGCTCCACCGACACGAAGTGCAGCCGGCGCGGCCGGGCGCCCTCCGCGCGCCACGCATCCCAGCAGGCGAGGAAATTCAGCCCGATGCCGAAGCCGGTTTCGAGGATGGCGAACGCGTCGCGGCCGCGCCAGCGCTCGGCGATGCGATTCCCGTCGAGGAACACATGCCGCGCCTGCGCGAGCCCACCCGAGGCCGAGTGGTATATGTCATCGAACTCGCTCGAGAACGGGTCCCCGGCGGCGGTGCGCTCGAGGGTCGCGGTGGGCACGGTGAGCATCGCCCATTATGGCGCGAGGTTCAGGTCAGAACAGGATGGCCGAAAGCTTGCCGCGATATTCCGAGACCAGGGCTTCCTCGTCGGCCGCCATCCGGAACACATCGAGCATCTTGCGGCGCCCCACGTCGTCGTGGAAGCCGCGGTCGAGGCGCGTGATCTCGCAGAGCTGCTCGAGCGCCGGGCGGTAATCGCGCCGCGCGATGTTGAGGTCGGCGAGCTCCAGGCGCGCCTGCAGGTCGTGCTCGTCGATGCGGATGCGGCGCTGGAGGATGTCCGCGGGCGGCAGCGAGGAGGCGATCTCCGCGGCCTCCATCCGCGCCATCGCGGTTGCGTACGTCGATTGCTGCTCCGCCCTGGGCGAGAGGAGCGAGACGTGCGCGCGCGCGCCGCCGAGGTCTTCGCGGTCAAGAAGCAGCCCGATCATGTCGAGCCGCGCGCCGTCGTTCGACGGATCGAGGGCGATCGCGTTCTTGAGGTAGTTCTCGGCCACGGCGTGCTGCCCCTTCACCAGCGCCTCGCGCGCGCAGCGGTGCTCGATCGCGCCGGGGTCGGGAATGATGCGGTCCAGGAACGCGCGGACATGCGCTTCGGGCTGCGCGCCCATGAACTGCGCGACCGCGTTGCCGTCGGCGAAGGCCACCGCATACGGAATCGACTTCAAGTTGAACGACGCGATCAGCTCCGGATTCACGTCCGCGTTCACCTTCACCAGCTTCCAGCGCCCGCCGTACTCGCGCTCGAGGCGCTCGAGCACTGGGCCCAGCGACTTGCACGGGCCGCACCAGGGCGCCCAGAAATCGACGAGCACCGGCACTTCCATCGAAGCATCGATCACGTCGCGCTCGAACGTGCTGAGGGTCACATCGATCATGGACGTACGATTCACCCGGCAAATCGAAGTTCACCCCCCGCGCGTAGGACGCGGCGCCGGGGAAGGCGGCTGGGTTATCCCCGCCTACGGGACCGACCCGCTTCGGCATAATGCCCTGTGATCCATTCGACCCCCCGCCGCCCATGACCCTCGCCGACCTGGCCGGCCTTTCCGGCACCGCGCACCTGGTGGTGGGCGAGCAGCACACCGCGCCGCGCATCGGCAGCGGCCGCATCCGCGTCCTGGCGACCCCGGTGATGATCAACCTGATCGAGGCCGCCGCGCTCGCCGCCGTCGAGCAATCGCTGCCCGAGAACCACCAGAGCCTCGGCACCCATCTCGACGTGACGCACATCGCCGCCACGCCCGTGGGGATGCGCGTGCACGCGACGGCGGAGGTGCTGCGGGTGGAGGGCCGGACGATCTATTTCCGCGTCGCTGCCTCGGACGAGCGCGAGCTGATCGGCGAGGGCACCCACGAGCGCGTCATGGTCAACGTGGTGCGGTTCGACGAACGGGTGCAGAAAAAGGTTCGAGGAGCTTGAGCGCCTGGTAGAGGATCGGGTCGCCGGGCCCGCCCGAGGGCGCGGCGAGGTCCACTGATACCGCCGGGCGGACCGCGGGGCGAGACCGATTCGGTCTCGATCGCGCCGCCGCGCCAGCGCGGCGCGAAGCGCGCGCGGCCGCCGCGCCCCGCGCACCCGGCGCCACGCGGACTGGTTGGCGTCGAAATAGGCATAGCGCTGGTCGATCGCGAGCCGGGCAATCAAGAGGTCCCGGCCTTCACGGGCGCGAGGCGCCGCTCGATCTCGGCGATGCGGTACTCGAGCACGTCGTCGGTGGCGTAGCCGGAGGTCACGAGGTAGAGCTGGGCCTCGCGCAGCAGCGCGACGGTGGGAAATCCGCCCACGCCCATCGACTGGCTGCGGGCGAAGTCGTCGCGCGTCGCCTCGCGCATCGGCCCGGATTCGATCGCGGCCGCGAACTCGCGGCGCTCGTAGCCGCATTCGGAGGCGATGTCGGTCAGGACCGCATCGTCGGTCGCATCGCGCCCGTCGCGATAGAACGCGGCCTGCACGGCCTTCAGGAAAAGCAGCGCGCGGGACGCGTCGCTGGTGCGCGCCGCGATCACGGCCCGGCATGCGGGCTCGGTGTCATAGATGAACCCCGGGCGGTCGATCGCGGTGCGCGAGAACGGCAGCCCGCTCGCCTTGGCCACGTGGTTCCAGTGCTCCAGCAGCATCGTGCGGAACGCGACGCTCATCGGCTCCTTGTTGTACGGCCGCAGCCCGCCCATCACCAGGTCGATGCGCGCGCCGGGATGGCGGGCGGCGAGCCTGGCGAGCTCGGGCCCGAATCCATAGCACCACGAGCACAGCGGATCAGCGATGTAGAGGAGCCGCATCAGATGTCGTTCCCGCGAAGGCGGGAATCCAAGCTCGGAGCGAAACATTTTCCTGGATTCCCGCCTTCGCGGGAATGACAGCGCGTCAGGCGGCGATCGAGCGTCCCAGAGACAGGGCGACCACGCGGTTGCGGCCGCGTTCCTTGGCGAGCGCGAGCGCCGAGTCGGCGCGGGCGAGGAGCGTGTCGATGCTCTCCGGCCCCTCGTCCAGGCGTGCGGCCACGCCCAGGCTCACGGTGACCGCGAACTTGTGCCCCGCGGCCTCGATCGGCGCGTGGGCCACGTAGCGGCGGATGCGCCCGGCGACCACCACCGCGCCCGGCCCGGGCACTTCCGGCAGCATCACCAGGAACTCCTCGCCGCCGTAGCGCACCAGCATGTCCTCCTTGCGCAGCGCCGAGCGCACCAGGTCGGCGAACTGGCGCAGGACCTCGTCGCCGACGCGGTGGCCGTGCTGCTCGTTGATGGCGCGGAAGTGGTCGATGTCGAGCATCACGATGGACAACGCCTGGCCGGCGCGCAGCGCCCGCGCGAGCTCGCGTTCGGCGATCTCGTGGAAGGTGCTGCGGTTGTACGCGCCGGTCAGCGGATCGATGGTCGCGAGGCGGCGAGCTTCCGCGTCGGTGCGCTCCTTGTGCAGCAGCAGGAAGCCGAAGGTCGAGGCGACCGCCGCGGCGAACGCGGCGAGGAAGGTGAAGGCGGCGAAGCCGGTTGGAGCCTGGAAGTCGCGCATCGGATCGAGCACCAGCACCGCGGCCATTCCGCGCCACAGGCACGCGAGCCCCACGATGGCGAAGCAGGCGACCAGGATGCCCTTGGCGCGGGTGAGCGCGGGCGCGCGCATCTGCACGCAGATCGCGGCGAGCACCAGCAGCAGGGTGCCGAACACCACGCCGCCGAAGAGCAACCCGCCGGCGCGATCGGCCTCGAGAAGCTGGAAGGGGACCGCGACCGCCGCCAGGACCGCGGTGTGCACCCAGGCCGCCAGCGACTTCTTGCCGAAGGCGAGCAGCGCGGCCCCCTGCAGGGTGATGGAAAGGGCCACCAGGGCCGCGCCCACGGAGATCGCCCCGGCGTGCAGGTGGCCCTGCGAGGCGAGGAGGATCAGGCCGAGCGAGCGCACCGCGAGCGAGCCCGCCCATTGCGACATGCCATCCTTCAGCCGCTGGCTCGCGCCAAGCCAGAGAGCCGCCGCCAGCACCATGTCGGCGACGGCGAGCAGCAGCAGCAATGTCCTGAGGTCGATCATCCCACCACTCTAGTGCGTGCCGGCCACCCCGGCAATGTGGGAGATCACATTTTCCCTAGCGCTTCTTCGCCATTCCCGCCGCCAGCATCTCGACGAACTTGCCGGGCTTGATGAAGCCCTTGCCCCACTTCTCGTCGAAATCCCGCGTGACGCCGGCAGCGAGGATCTCCTGCGCATTCCTGGCGAGCACCTGGTCGCAGGCCGCGATCGTGCCCTCGGGCGTTCCGCCGCTGCTCGTGTCGATGAACGGGTACATGCCGTTGAAGTAGATGTCGCCCATGTGGATCACGTCGCTCTTCATGAAGTGCACGATGGCATCGCCGTCGGTATGGGCGCGCGGCATGTGCAGCGCGCGCAACTCCTCGCCATTGAGATGGAAGCTCATCGAGGCGCCGAACGTCACCACCGGCAGCGCGGCCTTCGGGGACGCCTTGACGGTCGTCTTCATCAGCTCGATGAACTGCTCGGAGCTCATCCGCTTCCTCACGTTGTCGTGGGCGACGATGAGCGCCCCGGCCTTGCCCATGTTCTCGTTGCCGCCGGTGTGGTCGTCATGCCAGTGGGTGTTCAGCACGAAGCGCACCGGCTTGGGCGTGATCTGCGCGATCGCCGCGTTGATCTGGTCGGTCATCGGCGCGTACTCGTCGTCGATCAGGAACACCGCGTCCTCGCCGACCGACAGGCCCAGGTTGCCGCCGGCGCCGGTGAGCATGTAGGTGGAGTCGGTGAGCTTGATGGTCTCGACCTTGAACTTCGAGAAGTCCTGCTGCGCGAACGCCGGCAGCGAGACCATTGCGGCGGTGAGGGCGGCGGCGATCGTCTTCATTTCCTGTCTCCGGGAGTGGGTCGTGAGGGGTTCGGGCGATGCGCGCCGATCCATCGGTCGATGCGTGCTTCGAGGACGGTGAGCGGCAGGGGGCCATCGTCCAGGAGGGCGTTGTGGAAGCGGCGAAGGTCGAACCTGTCGCCCAGCGCCGCGCGCGCCTTGTCGCGCAGCGCCCGGATCTTCAGCTCGCCGATCTTGTAGCCCAGCGCCTGCCCCGGCAGCACGATGTAGCGGTCGACTTCGGCGGCCGCGTAGTCGGCGTTGCCGGCGCCGTTGTCGAAGAAGTAGGCGATCGCCCGGGCGCGGCTCCAGCCCTTGGCGTGCAGGCCGGTGTCGATCACCAGGCGCACGGCGCGCAGCATGTCGCCCTGCAGCCGGCCGAAGTGCTGGTAGGGATCCTTGAAGAAACCCATGTCGAAGCCGAGCGTCTCGGCGTACAGGGCCCAGCCTTCTGCGTATGCGATGTAGTTGCCGGCGCGGCGGAAGACCGGCAGGTCCTTCAGCTCCATGGCGCGCGCGATCTGCAGGTGATGGCCCGGCACCGCCTCGTGCAGCAGGGTCGTCTCCATCTCGTACGAGGGCCGGTTCTGCAGCTTGTTCACGTTCGCCGAGAAGAACCCGGCGCGGCTGCCATCGAGCGCCGGACCCGAGTAGTGGTCGGAGTTGTCGCCTTCGTATTCCTCCATCGGCCGGATGCCGTAGGGCACGCGAGGCAGCTCGGCGAAGAGGCGCGGCAGCTCCGCGTCGGCGCGCTTGGCGATGTCGCGGTAGGCGCGCAGCCGGTCCTCGGGCTTCACGAAGAAGAAGCGCGGGTCGCTGTTGATGAACTCGAGGAACTCCGGAAACGATCCCTTGAAGCCCGTGGTGGCGATGACGCGGTCCATCTCGGCGCGGATGCGCGCCACCTCGGCGAGCCCGATGTCGTAGATCCGGTCGGCGGTGAGGTCGGTGCTCGTCGATACGCGGATCAGCAGGTCGTAATAGGCGCGGCCAGCGGGCAGGGCCGAGGCCGCGAGGTCCTTGCGCGCGGCCGGCAGGTATTCCTCCTCGACGAAGCGCTTGAAGCGCGCGAAGGCCGGATGCACCTTCTCCGCCAGAACGGCATTGCCGGCCGCGGCGAGGCGCCGCCGCTCGGCCTCGGGCACCCCGGCGGGAAATTCCTCGAACGGTTTCGCGAGCGGCGTGGCGGCGATGTCGTTCGCGGCGAACACGGTGAGCATGTCCGGCACGCGCAGCATCGCCTCGCGCGGCGGCATCCAGCCGGCCTGCATGCCGGTGCGCATCGCGGCGATCTCCTGGTCGAGATACGCGGGAATGGCGGCCAGCCGCTTCAGGTAATTGTCGTAATCGGCGGTACGGCGGAAGCGCGTGGCTTTCACCACCCAAGCCAGGGTGAGGTGCGGCCCGGCCATCGAAGAGACCCGCGCCCACTTGTCGTGCGCGCCGAAGGGCAGCTTGCCGTAGAGGTCCTGGCGCTGCTGCGCGATGCGCAGGTCGGCGAGCATCACCTCGCGCGAGATGCGGTCCTGCTCGTTCAGCTTCGCCGGGTCGAAGCGGGACAGCTCGGCGATCACCCGCTTCACGCGCGCGCGCCGCCGCTGGGCGGCCGCGGCCGAGGCGTCGACCAGGCGATGGTCGTGCCCCTCGATGCCGAGGTAGGTCGCGACCTCCGGGAACTCCTCGTAGACGTTCCTCTCCTCGCGGTCGAAGAGGGCGTGCAGCGCCTTGCTCGGCGCCGGCGGCGCCGCGGCGGCAAACGACGGCGCGAGCGCGAGCAGTATCGCGGCGAGCCCGCGCCCGGCCGTCATTCCACCTTGCCGATCTTCTTCACCACGTCGGCGAGCTTCTTCGCGTCGTCGTCCCAGAAGGATTTGAACTGCGGCTGGTCGAGGTACTGCACCGGCGTTTCGACCCGGGCGAGCGAGGCCTTGAAGGTCGCGTCGTCCACGGCGGCGCGCGCCGCCTCGCGCAGCTTCGCGATCGCCGCGTCGGGCGTGCCCGCGGGCACGAAGAGGCCAGTCCACTGCGAGAACTGCGCGTCGTAGCCCAGCTCCTTCAGTGTCGGCACGTCGGGCAGCGCGGGATGGCGCGAATCGCCCCAGCTCGCGAGCACGCGCACCTTGCCGCCCTTGACATGGCCCATGATCGACGAGGGGCCGGTGGAGAGCGCCTCCACCTGCCCGCCGAGTAGCGCCACGACCGCCGGGCCCGCGCCGGTGAACGGCACGTGCAGCATCCTGGTGCCGGCCGCCGAGGTGAACATCTCCATCGGCACGTGCATCGTGCCGTAGTTGCCCGAGGAGCCGTAGGGGATCGTGCCGGGGGCCTTCTTCGCCGCCTCGACCAGGTCCTTCACCGATTTGTAGGGGCCCTCGGCGCGGACCGCGAGCACCGTGGGGTCGGCGGTGAAGCGCGCGATCGGCACCAGCTGCCCGAGCTGGTACATGGGATCGCGGCCGAGGATCTTGTCGGCCTCGGGGATGATCGAGATCGAGGAGAGCGCGAGCAGCACGGTGTAGCCGTCGGGCCGGGCGCGCGAGACGTATTGCATGCCCACGCCGCCGCCGGCGCCGGCCTTGTTCTCCACCACCACCGCCTGCTTGAGGATGCGGCCCATGGCCTCGGCCACGGGGCGCGCGGTGATGTCGGCGACGCCGCCGGGCGGGAACGGCACGATCATCGTGACCGGCTTGCTGGGATAGTCGGATTGCGCGGCCGCGGCGAGGGGCGCCAGCAATGCGGCGGCGGCGAGGGCGGTGAAGGCGATGCGGAACGAGGTGTTCATTTTTTCTCTCTCGGGTCTTTCGGGGGAGGAGGCGGGCGGCAGGAAAGGCCGGCCGGGCCGGTGAGGTCCTTCTGCCCGCTGCGGATGCGCACGATGTACGGCACCGAGCTCTTCGGATGACGGGGATTGTGGTGCACGCGGACCTCGCCGTCGCCGGTCACCTTGAGGTCGCGGTAGCCCTCGGCGAAGCTGCAGGTGTACTCAAGCTCCCCCAGCACCGTGATCCAGAGGGTGACCACCGACTCGCTGCGCCCCCCGGGATTGCAATCGAGGTTGCGGCAGCAGTGGGTCTTGCCGGGGCCGAGCTTCATGGAGAGGGTGCGATCCTCGCGCAGCTTGTCCTTCACCGGCTCCTGCTCGACGAAGACGGTGCGGTCGCGCAGCTGGTTGTGGATGCAATAGGCCTCGGCGGGCAGCGAGGCCCAGAGGCAGGCGAGAGCGAGCAGCGTGCGTAGCGTCATGTTCACCCCGATTGCTTGACGCGGTACATGGCCTCGTCGGCGGATTGGAGCAGCGCCGCGGGGTCGCGGGCGTGGTCCGGATAGAGGCTCACGCCGACGCTCGCGCTGCAGCGCACCTCGGTCCCCTTCCAGTCGAAGGGCGAGCCGAACGCGGCGCGGATGCGCTCGCCGATGATGCCCGGAGTGTCCCGGCGCACGTCGATCTCGAGCAGCACCACGAACTCGTCGCCGCCAAGGCGCGCCACGGTGTCCACCTCGCGCACGCAGGCGCGGATGCGCGCGGCCGCCTGGCGCAGCACCTCGTCCCCGGCGGCGTGGCCGAGCGTATCGTTCACCTTCTTGAAGCGGTCGAGGTCGATGAAGAGGAGCGCCAGGCGGTCGCCGCTCCGGTTCACCCGCATGATGGCGTGCTCCAGGCGCGCGGCGAGTGAGTTGCGGTTGGGCAGCCCGGTGAGCGCGTCGTTGACCGCGGCCTGCCGCAGCTGCTCCTCGGCTTCGACGCGCGCGGTCACGTCGGCGACCAGGGAGAGGATCGAGACGAGGCTTCCCTCGGCGTCGAAGAACGCCGAGTTGTACCACTCGCACCAGATCGCCCGCCCCGCGCGCGTCACGCCGCGGATCAGGCCGCGGTTTCTCTTGGCGCGGCCCTCGATCATCTCCTCGGCCAGGTCCCGCACCATCTGCATCGACTCCTCGTGGACCAGGCCCAGCTCCATCGGCCGGCGGTCGCGCACTTCGGCGAGCGTCCAGCCGAAGATCGCCTCGGCCTGCGAGGACCAGCGCTTGATGCAGCGGTCCCGGGAGAACTCGACCACCGCGAGCGGCGTGTTCTCCATGTGGGTGGCGATCTCCTCGAGGGCATGGCCGAGCGCGTCGTGGGTCCGCTTCAGCTCCCTGACCTCCAGCGTGCTGGAGAAGAGCCCGATCACCCTGCCCTCGGCATCCCGGGAGGGGCGCACATTCACCGAAACCCAGTGCGAACGCCCGTCGGCATGCGTCGCCGGGCGTTCGTACTGCACCTCCTCGCCCGCGAGGGCCTTGCGGAGCCACGGCGAGATGGTCGCGTAGGCCTCGGGCCCGTAGAGGTCGCGTACCGTCCGCCCCAGGATCTGCGGCAGCGGGATGCCGAGCGAATCGGCGAAGCGCTGCGTGGCGAACCGCACCCGTTCCTCGGTATCGATGAAGCTGATGATGCCGCCCGAATCCTGCACCAGCGCGGCGAGGAACGACTTGGCGGAATCGAAGGGCGCCGGGGGGGCCGGCGGGTTGTTGGGCGTGCGCTCCATGGAAGCGCCCGATGCTACCGCGAGGCGGCGGCGATCTCCAGTTCTTCCGCGATCGGGCGCGCCTTGAAGTGGAAGCGCACCGGGCCATCCGGCTGCGCGTGCAGGAACTGGTGCACGAACGGGTCGGTCGAGGCGACCATGTCCCGGGTGGGTCCGTGGGCGGCAATCACGCCCTCGCCGAGGATATAAAGGTAATCGGCCAGTTTTACCGCCTCGTGGACGTCGTAGGTCACCACCACGGACGTCGACCCCAGGGCGTCGTTCAGCGTCCGGATCAGGTTGCAGACCACGTTCAGGCTGATGGGGTCGAGGCCAGCGAAGGGCTCGTCGTAGATCATGAGAGGCGGATCGAGGGCGATGGCGCGCGCGAGCGCCACCCGCCGCCCCATGCCGCCGGAGAGCTCGGCGGGCATCAGGCGCTGGGCGCCGCGCAGGCCCACCGCGTGCAGCTTCATCACCACCAGGTCGTGGATCTGATCCTCTGGCAGGCTGGTGTGCTCGCGCATCGGGAAGGCAACGTTCTCGAATACCGAGAGATCGCTGAACAGACCCCCCTTCTGGAACATGACGCCCATCTGGCGGCGCAGCTGGTAGAGCTCGGCGACGGAGAGCTGGTGCACGTTGCGCCCGCACACATTGACCGTGCCGCGGCGCGGGCGCAGCGTCCCGCCGATCAGTTGCAGCAGGGTGGTCTTGCCCGAACCGCTGATGCCGAGGATCGCGACCACCTTGCCGCGCGGGATGTCGAGGTCGATGCCCCTGAGGATCGGGCGCCGGCCGTAGGAGAAATGCAGGTCGCGGATCTCGACCAGGTTTTCGCTTGCATCCATCGGCCCATTATCGCACCCGGCGAGCGGCCAAACCCGCGGCCAGCGCCTCGGCGACGCGGCGCTCGAATGCCGGTTCGCGCCCTGCGAGGCGCTTCGGCTTGGGAGAAAGGCGCCTGCGAGGACGACCAGGTGGCGCCGCCGTCCAGGGAGACGCCCGCCATCAGGCCGCGCGCCGAGCCGTTGGACCAGCGATCCTGCTGCCAGACGGCGATGAGATGGCTGGGGTCGCGCGGGTTCACGGCGAAGTAGGGCTCGACCTCCGCGTTCACGTAGGACGTGCCCCGGTGCCGCCGCATGCCGCGGCGAACGGCGAGAGGCCGCTCACCACGCGGTCTTCGAGGACCGCTGCAGGCGGCCAGGAGCATTGTGAGCACGAGGGTGCGCAGGGGCAGCATGCGGGCATGGTGGCGCACTACACCAAAGCGCGCTGTAACGGAATCTTCTCGCAATCCCCGGCGGCGGCTACACTCTGCGCTTCCGCGATTGCCGGGAGCCTGCATGCAACTCATCGAACGCGCCAAGAACATCGTGATGTCCCCGAAGACGGAATGGGACGTCATCGCCGCTGATCCCACGCCGACCGCGAAGATCATCACCGGCTACGTGTTGCCGCTCGCGGCGGTCGCCGCGGTCGCGGGCTTCATCGGCATGTGCCTGGTCGGCATGAGCCTGCCTTTCCTCGGCACCTACCGCATGGGCATCGGCTGGGGCCTCGGGCTCGCGATCTACAACGTGATCATGGCGGTGGTGTTCGTCTACGTGCTCGGCTTCATCATCGACGCGCTCGCGCCCACCTTTGGCGGCCATAAGGACATGGCGCAGGCAGTGAAGCTCGCGGCGTACTCGTATACGCCCGCGTGGCTGGCCTCGATCCTCACCATCATCCCGGCGCTCAGCATCCTGGTGCTCGTCGGCGTGCTCTACGGCCTCTACCTCCTCTACCTCGGCCTGCCGCGGCTGATGAAGAACCCGGCGGACAAGAGCGGCGGCTACACCGCGCTGGTGGTGGTGTGCGCGATCGTGGTCGGCTTCATCATCAGCGTGATCGGCGGCTTGATCACCGCGCCGGCGATGATGGCCGCTCACATGGGCTCGCCCTCGTCCAAAGTGACGTTCGACAAGGACAGCGCCGCGGGCAAGCTGGACGAGTTCGCGAAGAAGATGGAGGCGGCCGGCAAGAAGATGGAGGCGGCGCAGAAGAGCGGCGATCCGGGCAAGCAGGCCGAGGCGGCGATGGCGGCGCTCGGCACCGCGCTGTCCGGCGGCAAGGGCGTGGAGCCGGTGCAACTGGACGCGCTGAAGCCCTTCGTGCCGGAGAAGTTCGCGGGACTGCCGCGTTCGGAGGTTCGCTCCGACCGCAGCGGGGTAGTGGGCCTGATGGCCGCGAAGGTCGAGGGCGATTACGCCGAGGGCGCGAAGCGCGTGCGCCTGTCGGTGGTCGATACCGGCGGCGCGGCGGGCCTGACCAGCCTCGCGGCCTGGGCGGCGATCGGCGCCACCTCGGAATCGGAGAACGCCGACCGCATCGAGCGCATGCGCCGCGAGGGCAAGCGCCTGGTGCGCGAGCAGGTCTCCAAGCGCGGCGGCACCAACCACTACTCGGTGATCCTCGCCGACCGCTTCGTGGTGAGCGCCGACGGCGAGGGCGTCGACCTCGAGGCGCTCAAGTCGGGCGTGGCGTCGCTCGACCTCGGCAGGATCGAGGCGCTGAAGTAGCGGTCAGCTCAACGCGCGGACAGTCCTGTCCCGGACCCGGGCGATCGTGCACCACATGTCGGTCTCTTCTTCGGGCGCATAGGCCAATGCGCCCTCGACCACCTCGTCGATGAGGGCGCCGGCGTTCTCCAGCTCGCAGACCTGTCTTCCGAAGGTCTCGAGCGCGCTTCTGTCCGGCCACGCCTTGGATCCTTCCAGGCTGAGCGCCATTGTGTCGCGTGGCAGCCATGCGGTGGTGCAAACCAGGTCATACACCGGCGATAGTCGCGCGTCCTTGTCGGCGGTCGACGGATCTCCGTAAAGGAGCCCCCAGTTTTTCAGATGCGCATCGCCATTTTCGATGACGCAGCAGAACACCAGCTGCGCGAAGTAGCGTTCCAGGGAGCGGACGCGATGAACAGGTGCGCAAAAGTCCCCCAGCGCATTCGCGATGATTCGATAGCTCCCCTCGTATTTGCGGCTCGGGTGGCGGCCCGTGAGGCTGGCCATGTCCTCGAAGCCGAGGTACGAGTGATCGGGAAGCATGTCGAATCGCCGGATGACGAATAGCAGTCGGTCATTCGAGAGCCAGCAGTCGGGCACCTCCAGGCCGGCTGATCTGGCCATCGACATGCAGAAGTACTCATTTTCTGCGAGGCCAGGGTAATCAGCGCCCGCGGCCTTCACGATCAGGTCAGGCGAGCGCAGCGCGGTGCGCCCCGCGGGGGCGTTGGTGGGGGCGGCGGATACTACGGGCACCACGACCTTTGGTTGTATGCCCGAGATGGCCGTGTTCGTCGCAAAGCGTTCAACCAGCTCGTCGAATAACGCCTCGGTTCCCCGCGCTGCCAGCAGCTCGCGCAAAGCGACCCCCGGCGGCTCGTCCGCGATCGCGTGAGCTTCGGAACGGACCCATGTGCGCCCGGCCGACCTGGTGGAAGTGAGAGCGAGGAGGTTCATCTCGTCCGTCACGTCGAACACCTTTCTAAACCGCTCGATTACCCGATCGAGCAGGAACCCCTCGGGTAGATTCATCGCCAGCACTGGAGGCAACTGGTTGCCGGTGTAGCCCTCGGGTCGCGGTGGCATTGTCAGCGAAATGGCGCGCGCCTCATCCTCGAGGGCAGGATCGACGTAACGAAAGACGAATTGGGATTCCCTGAAGAGCGTGCCGGCATGACCTTGCGCAGTCTCGATCTCCAGGTGTTTGACGCGCTTGGGTTTCACCTGGCGGTTTTCCGGACGCGGTGGCGAGGCTCGATCCCGGGCTCTTCGTCGGGGTAGCGATCGGCCAATTCATCCAGCGTGGGCCGTGAGCTGGCTTCTCGAGTGGTCAGCTCCAGCCCGACGACCCGCATCAGCTTGATGAGCCTCCCCACGGTCATCGAGGTCTTGCCGTTCTCGAAATCGCTGACTGTCTTGCGGGCGAGCCCGGCCGCTGTCGCTACCTCGTCCTGCTTCATTCCCAGGAGATGGCGTCGCTTCGAGAACGTTGATCGCAGTGCCTTCATGTAACTAAATCTACTCATAACGACATAAAACGTCAATAATGAGTATAAATCTATACAGGTTACTTACCCCTTCACGCACACCACCTGTTTGAGGGTGTGGACGACCTCGACCAGGTCGGTCTGGTTCGCCATCACCTCCTCGATGGGCTTGTAGGCCCCGGGTATCTCGTCCACCACGCCCGCGTCCTTGCGGCACTCCACGCCCGCGGTCTGGCGTTCCACATCGGCTGACGAGAAGCGCTTCTTCGCCTCGGTGCGGCTCATGAGGCGCCCGGCGCCGTGAGCGCACGAGCAGAGCGATTGCGGGTTGCCCTTGCCGCGCACGATGAACGAGCGCGCGCCCATGCTGCCGGGGATGATGCCCATCTCGCCTTCGCCCGCGCGGATGGCGCCCTTGCGGGTCACGTAGACGCTCTCGCCGAAGTGGGTCTCGCGCGCGACGTAATTGTGATGGCAATTGATCGCCTCGCCGACGATGCGGAAGGGCGGCAGGTGCGGCTCGATCGCCTTCAGCACCGCGCGCATCATCTCGCGCCGGTTCTCGAGCGCGTAGTCCTGCGCCCAGTGCACCGCCTCGACGTACTCCTCGAAAGCCGGCGTGCCTTCAGCCAGCCATCCAAGGTCGCGATCGGGCAGCCTGTAGTCGATCTTCTCCATCTCGCGCCGGGCGCGCTCGATGAAGTAGCGCCCGATCGCGTTGCCGATGCCGCGCGAGCCCGAGTGCAGCATCGCCCACACGTTCTGCTCCTCGTCGAGGCAGATCTCAATGAAGTGGTTGCCGCCGCCCAGGGTGCCGAGCTGCTTCACCCAGGCCTGGCGGAAGTCCTTCTGCATCGAGGCGAGCTTCGGATTCTTCCCGGCGATGCGATTCAACCCAGCCTGGAGCTTCTTCGCGTTCTGCTCGCGCGTGTCATCGCGCTTGTCGCCATGGCTATCGAAACCCACGGGGACCGCGCTTTCGATGGCGCTCCTGATGCGGCCCAGGGATAACGGCAAGTCCTTCGCGGTGAGCGAGAGCTGCACGGCGTTCATCCCGCAGTTGTGGACGAACACGCCGGCGGCGAGGGCAAAATTGTTTAGATCGGGAACGTTCAAGCAGTAGACGTCCTCGCGCTCCTCAAGCTGCCGAACTGCGACCACCTTGTGATTGGCATGTACGCCGTGCTTGGTGCTGCGGTGGGTAAAGAGAGCGATTGGGCTGCGAATCTGTTCGCCACACTCCGGACAGGCTTGCACTCGATTGGCAATCTCGCGGGATTTCGCCCGCCCTTTTTCGCTGCGGTTGTATTGGTCCAAGTACTTACGCCCGCGCTGCCCGTTCCCCGCGGTTGCCGCTCGAAAGTGTTCCGGCCGCGTCCGCATGTAGTTGACGATGTGTTCGATGCCGCGCGCCGCATAAAATGCGTAACCCTCGGGGGTGGCGGCCTTGGCAGCCAGGCCCCTGATTCGCGCTGCCTCGAATGCCGGCGACTGCCAATGCTCGTTTCGCTCGACGAGCAGTCGGTGGAGCCTCGAGTGGTCTCGATCTCCCATGAACCACAGATTCGACGGCGTGTTGTCCGCCTCGTTGAAGTTTTCGTGATGGATTACCGTGCGTTGACCTTCGAAGTCGGGGACTGCGCCCAGTAGGCCTGACCGCGCCATGATCCAATGCGCGCGTTGAGGCTTGCCGGAGTCGGGCTGCAGCACACGCAAGTACCCCTCCCGATCAAGATTGGAATAGAAGGGCATGAGTGAGGTTGTCGCTACAAGGTTTCGAGCCTCCGCATAGCTTCCGTCCCTCAACATGAATCGGTGATCAGGGGTACAGCGAATTCGTTCTCCGTTGTCGAGCTCGACTTCGAGGAGCTCGGCTTGCTGACGCGTCAAGCTTGCCGTGGCCCGCGCGCCCCGGATCCGCCCGGCTGGGGTGCAGGCGTAAACCACGAACTCGCACCCGCGTCGTGCGAGATCGTCAAGACGGTGGGCGCGGCTGTCTGCCAGGATCACCTTGGTGTCTCCAGTGAAGCAACCGATATCCACTCCGACCGCTGCGGGAACGATCGCGCCCTTGGTGGGGACGACGCTGCCCACCGTCGCGCCAATTCCCGCGTGAACATCGGGCATAACGGCAATGTGCCCATGGACGATGGGCAGGCGCGAGACGTTTTCGAGTTGCTTCCGTGCGCTCGGCTCCAGGTCGGGCGTCCACACCTTGACGGGCACGCCGCCTTCATTGATCTCAAATGCGATTGGCATGACTTTGCTCTGGAAGGTCTTGACCCAACCTACTACGCGACAAGCTCGTGGGATGAGCCAGTGCTGAACTCAGTCAGCTATTCGGACTGGTCGAGGTCCGACAACAAGCCCCCTGGTATCGGTTCCCTCACGCGCGCGAGATCGACCTTCTGGCGCACGCCGTCGGCGCGCTTGAAGAACTCCTCGGAGGTCGAAGGCGGCGCGAGCCGGAATCCCGGCGGGCGCAGGTCGCCCAGCGTCGCGCGCTGCCCGACCAGGTTGCGCGCCTCCGACTTGCCGAAGTACTGGATCGCGGCGCCGGTGGCGATCAGCACCACCACCACGGCCTGCGCCGCGCGCATGTGACGCGCGCTGATCGAGTGCAGGTGCGCGACGCAGGTGGCGCCCAACAGCGCCCACGCGCCCAGCCCCGCGTACTCCGACATCTCGCGCCACGCGAGCGCGAAGGAGAAGGTCTTGGCGATCTGGTCCCAGATCACCAGCGCGATGCACGCGGTCGCCGCGATGCGCAACTGCACCGAGTACTGCGCCTGGCCGAAGAAGACGCGCGACAGCAGCGCCCAGAGGCCCGACCAGATCGCGAGGACGGTGGCGAGGCCGAGGAGCGGCAGCATCACCACGTTGGCGCTCGGAGCGTTGGTGAGGTCGAGCCAGTTCACCAGCAGGATCAGCGCGAACAGCGCCAGTGTGAGCCCCGCCGCCCATGAGGCATGGGCCCGCGGTGGCGTGAGCGGCCTTTCCGGCCCGACGGGATGCGCGGCGTCGTGGACGCGCAGCACCGTGCGCCCGATACGGATGCCGGGTTCGCCCGCGAGCGCGAGCCGCGACACGCGCGCGGCGCCGTGCTCGGGAAAAAGGCCGTTCACCGTGCCGAGGTCCTCGGCCACCAGCTCGCCGTCCTCGGCACGGAAGATGCGCAGGTGGTGCGGCGCCACGTGCGGGTCGTCTATGACCACGTCGTTGTCGAACGCGCGCCCGATGCGCGCCTCCTCGCGGTCGATGCGCTCGCGCGCCGCCACTGCGCCTTCGCGCGACAGGATTTCGATCCACATCACCGCTGCCATTCGATCGCCTCGAGGAAGCGGCGCCCGAGCGCCACCGCGTTGGCGTGCGAGACGCCATGCAGGGTGAGCTGCGCGAGCAGCGCCTCGCGGTTGCGGTCCTGCGTAAGCGCGAGCAGTGTCACGTTGTAGAGCCCTTCGAACTCGCGATAGGCGCGCATGCACCAGGTGGCGCGCAGCGCGGGCTTGCTCTGCGATGCCGAGGCGATGAAGTCGTCGCGGCACTCCTGCTCGGTCAAGCGCTTGCCGGCGCGGTTGTCGAACCCCGGCCCCACCGAGCGTTGCGAGAGCTCCTTGGCGAACTGGAACGCGTTCAGGTCCACCGCCTTGTGGAACGAGTAGGAGAGGTCGAGCCGCCCGGTGAGGATGCGGTCGGAGACGAAGATGCCCGTGGTGCTCGAGCAGCGGGTCGTGTTGACCGCGGTGCGCGGCTTGGGAAGCTGGTCGGCGTTGGTGGAGGCCCAGCAAGTCATCCACGGCGCCGCGCTTTCCATGCCGCGGTAGGGGCCGAATGTGGCGCTGCGGAAGCCCTGGACCTTGAGCGCCTCGTAGAACGCCGCCTGCCACGCGTCCAGCTGGCGTCCGACCTCCTCGCGCGCCTTGTCGAGCACGAGCGGTGGGCCCATGCGCGCGCGCTCGAGGAGCGCCGCGGCGTACCTCGCCGGCACCAGGAAGCCCACCTGCTCGCCGTCGAGGCGCTTGGCGACGTTGATGCCCACGACGCGCCCGTCGCCGCCGGTCACCGGCCCGCCGCTCATCCCCGGGTTGATCGCGCCGGAGAAGTGGATGCGCTCGTCGTAGCTCTTGTCGACCAGCCCGTTGTAGGTCCCCTCGATGATGGTGAAGCCGAGGTCCAGGGGGTTGCCCATGGCGAAGATGCGCTCGCCCTTGGGCAGCTTGCCGCCGAGCGCTCGGCGGTCGAACTCGAAGAACGGCAGGTCGACGCGGTCCATGCGCACCACGGCGAGGTCGTGCGCGAGGTCGAAGGCGAGCAGCTTCAGCGTGCCCTTGGTGCCGTCGGGCGCGACGAACTCGAGCCGGTACGTCTTCGGATCCAGCGCGAAGCGTGAGACCACGTGGTAGTTGGTGATCGCGTACCCGTCATCGCTGACCAGGAAGCCCGAGCCGATGCTGGTTTGCCGGCCGGCCGCCTGCAGCAGCGTGCGGATCTGCAGGATGCGCGGGCGCGCGATCTCGTAGACGCGCTCCGCGATGCTCGACATCTGCGGCAGCGCCGCCTCGGCGGCGGCCGGGGCCTTCGCCGCGGGCTGCGCGAATGCGAGGGAAGAAACGAAGAGAAGGGCGGGGAGCGCGGCGGACCGGCGCGGCATGGGGAGGGGACGCGGGAGACACGAGAATGGTACCAGCGTCCCGCGCCCGTTCTCCCCGGGGTCACGCGGCCCGAGCGAGGGCCTCCGGGTGTCGCGCGCCGGCGATCGCCCGCAGCGCCGTGGCGGCCGCGTCGAGGGCCTGCTTGCGCGGCGCGTCGCCCATCGCGAGCCCTTCGGCGTAGACGATCTCCACCTCCTCGAGGCCGAGGAAGGCGAGGAAGTCGCGCAGGTACGCGCTCTGCGTGTCCTTCGGCGTGCCGGCGTAGAGGCCGCCGCGGGTGGCGAACACGATGACCTTCTTGCCCTTCAGCAGTCCCTCGGGGCCCTTCTCGGTGTAGCGGAAGGTGACGCCCGCGCGCGCCACGTGGTCGAAGTACGCCTTGAGCGTCGACGGGATGCCGAAGTTGTACATCGGCAGGCCGATCACGATGGTGTCGGCGGCGCGCAGCTCCGCGATCAGCGCATCGGAGTAGGCGGCGACCGCCTGCTGTTCGGGAGTGCGCGTCTCGGGCTTGGCCACGAACGCGGCGAAGCGCTCGGCGGTGAGGTGCGGCACCGGGTCGCGGGACAGGTCGCGCGCCCGCACGGTGGCGCCGGGATTGGACGCGAGCCACGCGGAGACGAAGTCGGCCGCGAGGCGGCTGGAGGCGCCTTGTTCGGAGTGGATGCTGGTGCGCAGCTCGAGCAGGTTCTTCACGTTCGACTCCTGTTGTGTCGTGGAAGGATCATTGAACGATTTGTTGAATCGATAAAAAAGCGCAATAATTCGCCCCTACCAATCGAAAAAACCGATCATGGCGGAGACTCCGCGGATCACCCTCGAGCAGTGGCGCGCGCTGCAAGCGGTCGTGGAGGCGGGCGGCTACGCGCAGGCCGCGGAGCAGATCCACAAGAGCCAGTCGACGCTCACCTACGCGGTGCAGAAGATCGAGTCGCTGCTCGGCCTGAAGGTGTTCGAGATCCGCGGGCGCAAGGCGGTGCTCACGCCGGCGGGGCAGGTCCTGTACCGGCGGGCGCGCACGCTCCTCGAGGAGGCCGCGCTGATCGAGCGCGGCGCGGCGGCGATGGCCGCCGAATGGCAGCCCGAGATCCGCATCGCCGCGGAAGTGGTGTTCCCCACCTGGCTCCTGCTCGAATGCCTGGCCGAATTCGCGCGCGAGCGGCCGGAGACGCGAATCGAGGTGTTCGAGACGGTGCGCAGCGGCACCGCCGAGATGCTTGCCGAGGGCCGGGTGGATATCGCGATCGGCGGCGAGCTGCCGGGGACGACTTCCGAGCCGCTGATGAGCCTGCGCTTCGTGCCGGTGGCGGCGCCGGACCATCCGCTGCACCAGCTGGGACGCCCGCCCAGCGAGCGGGACCTGAAGCGCCACCGCCGCATCTTCATGCGCGATACCGGGACGCAGCGCCAGACCGAGGTCGCCGGCGTGGAATTGCGCTGGACCGTGAGCCACAAGGCGACCTCGATCCGCGCGGTGACCATGGGCCTCGCATTCACCTGGCTTCCCGAGGACACGATCCGCGAGGAGCTGCGTGATGGTTCGCTCAAGGTGCTGCCGTTGAAAGAGGGCGCGGCGCGGGACGTGCCGCTCCACCTCGCCTTCGCCGACCGCGAGTTTCCCGGCCGCGACGAGGTGCGCCTGGCGGAGATCATCCGCGCGAGGATCGCGGCCGAGTGCGTGCGGCACGGCAGGGCGCGCGGGCGCACGGGGCGCAAGTGACATTCGACGTCGTGGTGATCGGCGCCGGCGCCGCCGGCATGATGTGCGCGGCCACCGCGGGCGCGCGAGGCCGGCGCGTGCTCCTCCTCGACCACTACGCCAAGGTGGGCGAGAAGATCCGCATCTCCGGCGGCGGGCGCTGCAACTTCACCAACATCCACGCGACTCATCGCGATTTCCTCTCCCGCAACCCGGACTTCTGCCGCTCGGCGCTCGCACGCTACACGCCGCGCGACTTCATCGCGATGGTGGAGCGGCACGGCATCGCCTGGCACGAGAAAACGCTCGGCCAGCTGTTTTGCGACGAGAGCTCGACGCAGATCATCGAGATGCTGCGCGGCGAGTGCGCCGATGCGAAGGTCGAGTGGTGGCAGCCCTGCGAGGTGGGCGTGGTGACCCGCGGCGCGCGCGGCTTCGCGATCGAGACCGGCCGCGGCGCGGTCGAGGCCGCGTCGCTCGTCGTCGCGACCGGCGGGCTCACGGTGCCGAAGATCGGCGCCACCCCCTTTGCCTACAGGTTAGCCGAGCAGTTCGGTCTCGCCGTGGTGCCGCCGAAGCCCGCGCTGGTGCCGCTCAGCTTTCCGCCCGAGCTGCTCGAGCGCTACGGCGACTTGGCCGGCGTCTCGATCGATGCCGAAGCGCGCTGCGGGATCGGGCGTTTCCGCGAGAACATCCTCTTCACCCACCGCGGACTGTCGGGCCCGGCGATCCTGCAGGTGTCCTCCCATTGGCAGCAGGGCGGAGCCGCCGAGCCGATCGCAATCGATCTCCTGCCGGGCGTCGACGTGCGCGCGTGGTTCGCGGCGGAGCGGCGCTCGCGGGCGGCGCTCGCCACGCTGCTCGCCGAGCGCCTGCCGCGCAGGTTCGCGCAGGAGTGGTGCGCGCTCGAAGGATTCGAGCGCGCGCTGAACGAAATGTCCAACAAGGAGGTCGACGCCGCGGCGACCGCGCTGAAAGGCTGGCCGCTGCTGCCCTCGGGGACGCTGGGCTACGCCAAGGCCGAGGTGACCCTCGGCGGCGTCGATACGGCAGGCCTGTCCTCGAAGACCATGGAAGCCGCCGCGGTACCCGGCTTGTACTTCATCGGCGAGGTCGTGGACGTGACCGGCTGGCTCGGAGGCTACAACTTCCAATGGGCCTGGTCCTCCGGGTGGGTCGCAGGCCAGGTTGTATGATCTCGAGGTCATGATCATGAACAAGCTCCAGCGCTTCCACGCC
>JBKJTM010000303.1:0-19419 GCA_046590805.1 Usitatibacter sp. | reverse complement strand
CTCCATGTTCCTCATCGGCGGGACGATGGCGCTCCTGATCCGCGCCGAGCTCTTCCAGCCCGGCCTGCAGCTGCTCGATCCGCAGTTCTTCAATTCGCTCACCACGGTGCACGGCCTGGTGATGGTGTTCGGCGCGATCATGCCGGCATTCGTGGGCTTCGCGAACTGGCTGATCCCGATGCAGGTGGGCGCGGCCGACATGGCGTTCCCGCGCATGAACAACTGGAGCTTCTGGCTGCTGATCCCGGCGGCCCTGCTGCTGATGTCGTCGTTCTTCGTGCCGGGCGGCGCCATCGCCTCGGGCTGGACGCTCTACCCGCCCCTCATCATCCAGCAGGGCATCTCGGTCGACATGACCATCCTCGCCATCCACATCCTCGGCGCCTCGTCGATCATGGGCTCGATCAACATCGTGACCACGATCCTCAACATGCGCGCGCCCGGCATGACGCTGATGAAGATGCCCCTCTTCGTCTGGACGTGGCTGATCACGGCGTACCTGCTGATCGCGGTGATGCCGGTGCTCGCGGGCGCGGTGACGATGCTGCTCACCGACCGCCACTTCGGCACCAGCTTCTTCAACGCGGCCGGCGGCGGCGATCCGACGATGTTCCTGCACATCTTCTGGTTCTTCGGCCACCCGGAGGTGTACATCATGATCCTGCCGGCGTTCGGGATCGTGTCGCAGATCATCCCGGCCTTCGCGAGGAAGCCGCTCTTCGGCTACGCCTCCATGGTCTACGCCACGGCGTCGATCGCGATCCTCTCCTTCATCGTCTGGGGCCACCACATGTTCACCGTGGGCATGCCTGCGGCCGGCAACCTGTTCTTCATGTACGCGACCATCCTCATCGCGGTGCCCACCGGCGTGAAGATCTTCAACTGGCTGGCGACCATGTGGCGCGGCTCGATGACCTTCGAGGCGCCGATGCTGTTCGCCATCGGCTTCATTTTCCTCTTCACCATCGGCGGCTTCTCCGGCCTGGTGCTCGCCATCGCGCCGGTCGACATCACGCTGCACAACACCTACTACGTGGTCGCGCACTTCCACTACGTGCTGGTGTCCGGGGCGCTGTTCGCGATCTTCGCCGGCATCTACTTCTGGCTGCCGAAGTGGTCCGGGCACATGTACAACGAGGGCATGGCCAAGCTGCACTTCTGGCTGTCGATGATCGGCTTCAACATCGCCTTCTTCCCGCAGCACTTCCTCGGCCTCGCGGGCATGCCGCGGCGCATCCCGGACTACGCGCTGCAGTTCACCGAGTGGAACGCGATCTCGACCGTGGGCGCCTTCATCTTCGGCTTCTCGCAGCTCTTCTTCCTCTACATCGTCGTCTCGACCATCAGGAGCGGCGCCAAGGCGCAGGAGAAGCAGTGGGAAGGCGCCGACTCGCTCGAGTGGACGCACCTGCCGACGCCGGTGCCGTACCACACGTTCGTGACCGCCCCGGTCGTCAAGTAGACGACACCGGGCCGGGCGAGGAGAGGAGAGATTGGACAAGCAGAAGCGCGGCGCGATCGTGACCGGCATGGTTCTGGCCGCGATGGCGCTCGCCATCTACCTGGTCGTGATGCTCAAGTTCGCCGCCCGATGAATGCCGCCGCCGATCTGCAGCTGCGCAATCGCCAGATGCTCGCGAAGCTGTTGGTGGTGGCGGTCGGCATGCTCGGCTTCTGCGCGGCGATGGTGCCGATGTACCGCCAGATCTGCGAGGCGATCGGCATCACCCAGACGCGCGCGGTCTCCGCCACGACCAATACGCAGGTCGATCGCAGCCGCCAGGTGACCGTGGAGATGATCGCCACCAGCTCGGGCCTGCCGTGGACCTTCGAGGCCATCGACCGCACGGTGCTGCTGCATCCGGGCGAGCTCGCCACGGTTCGCTACCGCGTCGTGAACACCCTCAGCCGCCCGGTGACCGCGCACGCGGTGATGAACACCGCGCCGGCGATCGCCAACCGCTACATCGAGAAGCAGGAGTGCTTCTGCTTCAGCGACCAGACGCTCGCCCCGGGGGAATCGCGCGAGATGCCGGTGGTCTTCCGCGTGAGGTCCGATGCGCCGCGCGACCTCGGCACGATCTCGATTTCCTACACCTTCTTCGAGAAGGCCGCGGCGCGCACATGATCGAGGCATTCAAGGCGGTGTCCTGGAGCTTCTTCGGCGTGCGCAAGCGCACCGACCACCAATCCGACGCGCAGCGGATCAAGCCGCAGCACGTCATCGCGGCCGGGCTCGTGTCGGCCGCCGTTTTCGTTCTGGCGCTCTTCGGCATCGTGAAGTTCGTGACTCGGTAAAACCCGAAACAAAAGGACCGCTCGTGGCCAACACACAGACAACCGGTTATTACTTCGCCCCTCCCTCGCACTGGCCCGTGGTGGGCTCCACGGCGCTCTTCTTCCTCGCGACCGGCGGCGTCCTGCTGATGAACGGATACAGCGCCGGCTGGTTCCCGCTCGTGATAGGCATGTTCACCCTGGTCTACATGCTCTTCGGCTGGTTCGGCACCGTGATCCGCGAGAGCGAAGGGGGCCTCTTCAACAGCCAGGTGGACATGTCGTTCCGATGGGCGATGGGCTGGTTCATCTTCTCCGAGGTGATGTTCTTCGCCGCGTTCTTCGGCGCGCTCTTCTACGCGCGTGTGTATTCGCTGCCCTGGCTGGGCGATGTCGACAACCGGTTGCTGTGGCCCGATTTCGCCGCGCACTGGCCGAGCGCCGGGCCCTACCGCCCGCCGGAGTTCACGCCGATGGGCGCCTGGGGCATCCCGGCGATCAACACCATGCTGTTGCTCTCCTCGGGGGTGACCGTGACCTGGGCCCACTGGGCGCTGAAGAAGAACGACCGCGCCAACCTGATCTTCGGCCTGTTCCTCACCGTCCTGCTGGGCATCATCTTCCTCGCCCTGCAGGCCTACGAGTACGCGCATGCCTACTCGGACCTGAACCTCAAGATGACCACGGGGGTGTTCGGCTCGACGTTCTTCATGCTCACCGGCTTCCACGGTTTCCACGTGACGCTCGGCGTGACGATGCTGATCGTGATCCTCTTCCGCTGCGTGGCGGGGCACTTCAAGCCCGACCACCACTTCGGATTCGAGGCGGTGTCGTGGTACTGGCACTTCGTGGACGTGGTCTGGCTGCTGCTCTTCGTCTTCGTGTATTGGGTGTAGCGTAGCGGCGCCGCGGCGCGCCGCCCGCGAAAAAGCCGCGACTCCGGTCGCGGCTTTTTTTCTCGCCTAGAGGCCGCGCTCGGTGATCCAGCCGAAGTGGTAAGAGGCGATCAGGATCACGAATACCAGCACGGAGAGCGCCACGCGAATGGTGAGGGAGATCACGGCGCGGTTGGAGCTGCCCTTGTCCTTGTAGACGAAGTAGAGCCCCGAGAAGAGGCTGGCGATTACCGCGAAAAGCAGGATGATGATGACGATGCGCATCGGGCCATTCTCCTTCGAGCCGGGCTTGGTGACAACGGTGGCGGCGGCCCTCGCCCTCGCCTTGCTGCTGTCGCTGGGGCGCTGGCAGCTGAACCGCGCCGGGGAAAAGGAGGCGCGCCAGGCGCTCCATGATGCGCGCCTCGCAGAGACTCCCGTGGTCCTCACCGGTTCCGTGCCGGCGGCCGAGCCCCTCATGTACCGGAAGGTCCGCGCCGCGGGCGAGTGGATCGCCGAGCGGCAGATCTTCATCGACAACCAGATCCGCGACGGCCGCGCCGGCTTCAACGTGATCACGCCATTGAGGCTCGAGGGGCGCCCGGACGCGGTGCTGGTGAACCGCGGATGGATCGCGCGCGGCGCGGACTTTCCGCGTGCGCCCGCCGTCGACGTGCCCGCGGGCCGGGTGGAGGTGAGGGGACTGGCGACCCGGCCGCCCGCGCGTTACCGCGAACTCTCCGCGGAGACGGTGTCGGGCAACGTGTGGCAGAACCTGTCGATCGAGCGCTACGCCGCGCGAAGCGGCCTGGCGCTCCTGCCGGTGGTGGTGCTCGCGGACGCGCCGGGCGCGGGGCTCAAGCCGGTGGTCGAGAAGCCCGATGCCGGCGTCGCCAGGCACCACGAGTACGCGTTGACCTGGTTTGCGCTCGCCGCCACCGTGGCGGTGCTGTGGATCGCCCTCAACTTGCGCAGGGTAAGTTGAGGCTCGGGCCGCGCGCCAAGCTGGCGCTCCTTGCGGCGATGTTCCTCGCGCCGATCGCCGCGTCCTTCATCGCGTATCGTTTCGTGAGCCACGAGCCCACGGGCAACTACGGCGAGCTGATCGCCCCGCGCCCGGTCACCACGCAACCGTTCGAGCGCGCCACCGGGGCGCGCTTCACCTTCGGCCAACTCGCCGGGCGCTGGGTGATGGTGGCGTCGGACTCCGGCGAATGCGATGCGAGGTGCACGGACAAGCTCGTCGCGATACGCCAGGTGCGCCTCGCCCTGGGGCGCAAGGCAGGGCGCATCGAGCGCGTCTTCGTGATCGACGACCTGCGCGCGCCGGACCCGGCGCGGCTGAAGGAGTTCGAGGGCATGCAGGTAGTGCAGACGCCGCGGGGCCTGGCGCTCCCCCCGGGGGCGGCCAACGACCGCGCTCACGTGTACCTGGTCGACCCGCATGGCAACGTGATGCTGCGCTGGCCGGCGGCAGCCGACCGCAAGCGCATGCTGAAGGACCTGGAGCGGCTGCTGAAGGCCTCCCAGATCGGCTGAGGGCCCGCGGGAGCGGGGCCCCGCGGTCGCGTAAAATGCCGGCATTGGAAATGCGCCGGGCCCGGCCCGCCGCGAAACGATCACGGGGTTCACTTGCAAGCGACTCTTCAGGCACCCGTCTGGGTGCAGTTCTGGCACCTCACCAAGCCGCGCGTGGTCTCCCTCATCGTCTTCACGGCGGTGATCGGGATGTTGCTCGCCGCGCCGATGCTGCCGCCGGTCGGCCTGCTCGCCGCCGCCACGCTCGGCATCGCGCTCGTGGCCGGCGCCGCGGCCGCGTTCAACTGCCTGGTGGAGGAGAAGATCGACGCCGCGATGGCCCGCACCCGCGGGCGTCCGACGGTGATGGGCAGCATCTCGCACGCCCAGATCCTGATGCTCGCCGGCGGCGTGGGCGGCCTGGGCCTCGCCATCCTCTGGCACGCGGTGAATCCGCTCACCATGTGGCTCACGCTCGCCACCTTCGTCGGCTACGCCATCATCTACACGGTGATCCTCAAGCCCTCGACACCGCAGAACATCGTGATCGGCGGGGCCTCGGGCGCGATGCCGCCGGTCCTCGGCTGGGCCGCGGTGACCGGCGACGTGACCTTCCAGCCGCTGCTGCTCTTCCTCATCGTGTTCGCGTGGACGCCGCCGCATTTCTGGGCGCTCGCCCTCTACCGGCGGCACGAGTACGCGCGCGCGGGCGTCCCGATGCTGCCGGTCACGCATGGCGAGGAGTTCACCCGCCTGCACCTGCTGCTCTACACGCTGCTCCTGGTCGCCACCACCCTGCTGCCTTTCGCCACCAGCATGGCCGGGCGTTTCTACATCGGGGCGGCCCTGGTGCTCGACGCCGTGTTCCTCGGCTACGCCATCGCCATCTGGCGCCGCTACAGCGACGCGCTCGCGCGCCGCACCTTCGCGTACTCGATCTTCTACCTGGCGATGATCTTCGCGGCGCTGATGGTGGATCACTACCTGCCGCTCGTCGCCGGGTGAGGCCGGCGCGCCTCGCGGCGCTGGTGCTCGCGGCCGCGTGCCTGCTGCTCGGCGCCTGCGACAAGGTTTTCCCGGGAGCGAAGGGCACCTTCAACGCGATCGACGTGACCGGCGGGAGCATGGGCGGCGAGCTTCGCCTCACGGATCATGACGGCAAGCCGCGGGCGCTGGCCGACTTCCGCGGCAAGGTCGTGGTGGTGGGATTCGGCTTCACCCACTGCCCGGACGTCTGCCCGACGATGCTCTCCGACTTCGCCTCGGCGGTGAAGGAGCTGGGCGAGGCGGGTGCGCGCGTGCAGGTGCTGTTCGTGACGGTGGATCCGCAACGCGACAAGGCGGAGCTGTTGCGCCAGTACGTGCCGGCGTTCCACCCGACCTTCCTCGGGCTCACCGGCGACGATGCAGCGCTCGCCAAGGTGAGGAAGGACTTCAACGTGTATGCGAGCGTGCGCGAGGGGAAAACGCCCGACGCCTACGCCGTGGACCACTCCGCGCAGGCTTTCGTGTTCGACGCCGGGGGGCGCGTGCGGCTGGTCGTTCCTCCGGGCATGGCGCCGAAGGCGCTCGCCTCCGACCTGCGGCTACTGCTCAACTCCTAGGCCCAGGGAATTCCCTCTAGGCCAGCTCCGCGAGCGCCTTCTTCATCTTCTGCATCGCCTTCGCCTCGATCTGGCGGATGCGCTCGGCCGAGACGCCGAACTCGCCGGCGAGCTCGTGCAGGGTCTTCGGATTCGCCTCCGCGAGCCAGCGCGCGCGGATGATGCGGCGGCTGCGCTCGTCCAGGCCGTCCAGGGCCGCGGCGAGCCCCTGGCTCGCGGCGCTCTCGGCCTGCTCGCGCTCATAGACCTCCGAGGGGCCCTCGGCCGTGTCGGCGAGGAACGCGATCGGCGACACCGCCATCTCTTCGCTGTCGTCCGGAGTCGGGTCGAGGGCGACGTCGCCGCCCTGGATGCGCTTCTCCATCTCGATCACGTCGCTTTCCTTGACGTTCAGCGTCTGCGCTACCTGCGTGATCTCGGTCGGGGTGAGGGCGACCGACGACTTCTTCATGCTGCGCAGGTTGAAGAACAGCTTGCGTTGCGCCTTGGTGGTGGCGATCTTCACCATCCGCCAGTTGCGCAGGATGTACTCGTGGATCTCCGCCTTGATCCAGTGGATCGCGAACGAGGCGAGGCGTACGCCCCGCTCCGGGTCGAAGCGCTTCACCGCCTTCATCAGGCCGATGTTGCCTTCCTGGATCAGGTCCGCCTGCGGGAGGCCGTAGCCCATGTAGTTGCGCGCGACCGAGACCACCAGGCGCAGATGCGAGAGCACCATGTCGCCCGCCGCGGTGAGGTCGTTGCTTTCCTTCAGCCGGCGGCCGAGCGCGGTCTCGCGTTCAGGCGTGAGCATGGGAATGGCATTCACCGCCGAGACATAGGATTCCAGGCTGGAAACCGGGGGCAGTGCGGCAAGGGCAAGGCTGGACATTTGCGTAGATACCTCCTGTTGACGAGCGTATTTTAGCACTCAGCTATTTGGAGTGCTAAAGCGGTAATGAGTTCCGCTTTTCAGCCCGCCGAGAAGCGCCGGATCTCTCGTCCCACCGCCAGCCACGCCCCAGCCAGTCCGAGAGCCGCGGCGCCTACGATCGCTGCTGCCCACTCGCGGGGCTCCAGGAAAAATATCTTCAATTCAGATGCATATCCGGGTGTGAGCACTGACAATTCAAATCCGATCCAATGCGCGATCGCGGCTGCCAGCCCGACGGCAACCGACCCCGCGAACAGGCCCTCGAGCATCCCGTGATAGAGGAAGGGCCGCCGGACATCGGCGGCGGTCGCGCCGATCAGCTGGCTTACTTCGATCTCCTCCCGGCGGGTCAGCACCTGCAGCCGGATGAGGTGCCCGACGATGAAGGCCACGGCGCCCCCCAGCGCGATGGCGAGCGCCCATAGCATGCGATCGCCGAACCGGACCCAGCGCGCCAGCCGCTCCGACCATTCGAAGTCCGCCTGCACCTGGTCGACCTTGGGCAGCGCCGACCATTCCGCACGCATCGCCGCGACCCGATCGGCGGCGGTCGAGCGGACCCGCACCGTGAACGCATGGGGGAGGGGATTGCGGTCGAGGGCGGCGAGGATCTCGGCCAGGTGCGTCGTCGCCTTGAGCTCCTGCAGCGCCTGGCCGCGCGCGACGAAGCGCACCTGCGCGGCATCGCGCTGCGACCTGAGCGCCTCGCCGATCCGCTTCACGTCGTCATCGGTGGCATCGAGCGCGAGGTACACGTTCAGGTGCGGCTCGGTGTCGAGGCTCGAGGCGACCGCCCCGGCGCTGCGCAGCGCAACCGCCGCCAGCAGCGGGAGCGCGATGGCGGTTCCCAGCACGAAGATCGACATCGCCGAGGCGAGCGGCTGCGTCCCGATCCTGCCGAGCGCATCGCGCAAGGCGTTCGCATGCATCCGCAGCCACGCGCTCATCGGGCTTCGGCCGGAGCCAGGGCGCCGCCCGCGAGGGTGATGCGCCGGCAACCCAGTCGCCCCAGGCTCGCCTCGTCGTGGGTCGAGAGGAGGACCGTCACGCCGACCTGGTGGAACGAGGTGAAGAGGTCGATGATCGCGCGCGCGTAGTCGGCATCGAGGTTGCCGGTGGGCTCGTCCGCGATCAGCACCGTGGGCCGGTTCACGATCGCCCGCGCGATGCACAGGCGCTGCTGCTCGCCGCCGGAGAGCGCGATCGGCATCGCCTTCTCGCGGGCAAGGAGCCCGACCTTGTCGAGCGCGGCGCGCACGCGGCGCCCCGCCTCGGTGCGGGAAAACCCCGCGAGGCGCAGCGGCAGCGCCACGTTGTCGTGGCAACTGCGGTCGTAGAGCAGCTTGTGGTCCTGGAAGACGAACCCGGTGCGCCGCCGCAGCACGGCGAGCGCCGATTCACCGAGCGAGCCGAGGTTCTGTCCGTTCACCACCACGGTGCCGGCGGTCGCGCGTTCGATGCCGGCGGCGAGCTTGAGCAGCGTCGACTTACCCGCTCCGGAGTGGCCGGTCACCGCAACCATCTCGCCCGCTTCGACCTGCGCCGTGACCCCGTGCAGCGCCTCGTGTCCGCCGGGATAGCGCTTCGTGACCGCGGAGAACTGGATCACCCGAACAGGGCCTCGACGAATTCCGCCGCGACGAACGGCCTCAGGTCGCCCGCCTTCTCGCCGATGCCGAGGAAGCGGATCGGGATCGGGTGCTCGCGCGCGATCGCGGCCACGGCCCCGCCCTTGGCGGTGCCGTCGAGCTTGGTGACCACGAGTCCGGTGAGGCCGAGCGCGGCGTCGAAGGCCTCCACCTGCCGAACCGCGTTCTGGCCGGTGTTGGCGTCGATCACCAGCAGCGTCTCGTGCGGCGCGGAGGGATCGGCCTTGGCGATCACGCGCTTCACCTTGCGGATCTCGTCCATCAGGTGCAACTGCGTCGGAAGGCGCCCGGCGGTATCCGCGAGCACGATGTCGATGCCCTTGGCGCGCGCCGACTGCACCGCGTCGAAGATCACCGCCGCCGAATCGCCCTTGTCCTGCGAGACCACGGTCACGTTGTGGCGCGCGCCCCACTCGGCGAGCTGCTCGCGCGCCGCGGCGCGAAACGTGTCGCCGGCGGCGAGGAGGACGCTGCGCCCCTGGGACTGGTAGAGGCGCGTCAACTTGGCGATGGTGGTGGTCTTGCCGGCGCCGTTGACGCCCGCGAGCAGGATCACGTAAGGCTTGGCCGCGCTCGGGGGGAGGGGCTGCTCGAGCGGCTCGAGCAGCTTCACCAGCGCGCTCTTCAGCTCACCCTCCAGCGCCTCGCCGCTCTCCAGGCGCTTGTCGCGCTGGGCGCGCCGCAGGCTCTCGATCAGGCTCTGCGTGGCCGCGACACCCACGTCGGCCTCGATCAGCTGGGCCTCGAGCTCCTGGTAGAGCGCCTCGTCGATGACCGGACGCGCGCGGAACACGCCGAGGGCCTTGCCCCAGCGCGCGCGCGTGAGCTCCAGGTCCTTGCGCAGCAGCGCCTTGAGGCCCGATTCCGAAGCGGGATCGGGCGTTTCTTTCTTGCCGAAAAGGGGAGGCATTGGGAGCGGCCCGCAGGCGGGCCGTGAGACGGAGTCCGAAATATTTTACGGTATGATTCGCGACGATGACCGCGATGCGACGCCCGACGGCCGCGGGCCGGGCAAGAATCTCCGGCGGACGCAACCAGGTGCGCATCATCGCCGGCAAGTGGCGCAGCCGCATCCTACGCTTTCCCGATTCGGCATCCATCCGGCCCACCCCCGACCGCGTCCGTGAAACTCTCTTCAACTGGCTCGGCCAGCGGCTCGACGGGCTCGCCTGCCTCGACCTCTTCGCCGGCAGCGGCGCGCTCGGATTCGAGGCGCTCTCCCGAGGGGCGGCGCGCGTGGTGATGGTCGAGGCGAGCCGCGAGATCGCCCGCAGCCTGGCCGAGAACGCGCGCGAGCTGGGCGCCGGGGATATCGAGATCGTGCCTGGCGATGCGCTCGCCTATCTCGCTCGCGCGACGCAGGCTTTCGACGTGGTGTTCGTGGACCCGCCCTACGACTCGGGCCTCGTCGCGCGCTCGCTGGAGCGGCTTTCCGGGCGGATGAAGCCCGAGGGGCGCGTGTACGTGGAGAGCGCGGCGCCGGTGACGCCGCCGGCGCCCTGGCGGGTGGTTCGCGAGGACCGCGCCGGAGCGGTACGCTATGCCCTACTGGAGCTCTCGACGCCATGACAATCCGCGCCGTCTATCCCGGCACCTTCGATCCGATCACCAACGGTCACGAGGACCTGATCCAGCGCGCCTCGCGCCTGTTCAGCGTGGTGATCGTGGGCGTGGCCCACAGCCAGGCGAAGCGGCCGTTCTTCTCGCTCGACGAACGCGTGAGCCTCGCGACGACGGTGCTCGAGCCCTACCCGAACGTGACGGTGATGGGCTTCAGCGGCCTGCTCTCGGAGTTCGTCCGCGAGCAGGAGGCCGGGGTGATCCTGCGCGGGTTGCGCGCCGTCTCCGACTTCGAGTACGAGTTCCAGCTGGCCGGCATGAACCGCAGGCTCGCCCCGGGGGTCGAGACCCTCTTTCTCACGCCCTCGGACAAGTACCTCTTCCTCTCGGCCACCATCGTGCGCGAGATCGCGGTGTTGGGCGGCGACATCACGGCCTTCGTGCATCCCGTCACCGCGCAGCGCATGCGCGAGAAGATCGGCCGCGGCGAGACCTGATGGCGCTCCGGATCACCGACCAGTGCATCAACTGCGACGTCTGCGAGCCCGAGTGCCCCAACGGCGCGATCTCCATGGGCGAGGAGATCTACGTGATCGATCCGCGCAAGTGCACCGAGTGCGTTGGGCACTTCGACCAGCCGCAGTGCGTGGAAGTCTGTCCGGTGGATTGCATCCCGCTCGACCTCGAGCACGCCGAGACGCGCGAGCAGCTGCTGGAGAAGTACACGCGGCTCACGCTCGCCAAGGACGCCGCGTAGGGCCCTCTCTAGTCGTCCTCGGCACGCAGCAGCGCCATCAGCGCCTGGTGGTGCTCCTGGCCCTGGCGAAGCTGCGCGGCCACGTCGTTGGCAAGCGCTCGGAGCTCCTGCAGGCGCTCCATGAGATCGGTCTCGGCGTTGCGTATCCGCCCCATTCCCTCGACGCGGGTGTTGGCCTGCTCCTGGAAGGCCTGAAGCTGCGCCTCCAGCGGGCGAATGAAGCCGCCCATCCAGGTGCGCGCCTCGCGGTCGGCGATCTCGAAGACGCGCACCACCTGGACCGCTATGGTGTCGAAGAAAAGCGTGCCGAGCGTCGAGCGCCGCCGCAGCAGCAGGCTCCCCGCGCCCTTGAAGTCACGGGCGCAGCGCTCCTCCAGCCGGTCGATCTCGACCACGAAGCGCTCGGTGGCGAACTCGCCCAGCTCGATGGTGGCGATCTCGAACTCGGTGGAGAACTTGCGGCTCGCCATCTCCATCATCGCGCGCGCCTCGTGAATCACCGCGATCGCCTCATGGATGCGCGCGCGGGCATCGCGGAAGAAGTGGTCGAGCGCCTCGCCGATGCCGGCGGAGAATTTGCTGCTCAGCACGCCGGCGCGCGCCTGCACCCCGGCTGCGCGGGCCTCACCGGGGTCGAAGAGCTTGCCGAGGCGCTCGAGGTGCCGGTTGTGCACCGTGCGCAACCCCATCATCACCGCTCGCGCCTGCTCCAGGCGCGAGCGCTCCGAGGCCGCCTTGCGCGCGAGCGCCTCGACCAGCTTCTGGTTCTTCCCCTGGATCGCGGCTATCTCCGTCAGCTGCTCGTTGGCGAAACCGAGGCGGCTCTCGATCAGCGCCTGCGACTCGGCGAAGGCCACGCGCGACTCGGCGCGCACCGCGGCCGCGTGGTCGAGCTTTTTCTGCCGCAGCATGCCGCTCGCGAGCGCCTGCTCCAGGCGGTAGATCCGGCTCTTGATGAGGCCGTCGCGGTCGTCCTGCACCCTGGCGATCAGGCCCTGCTTGGCGGAGAGCGCGAAAATGCGCTTGGGATCCACGTGGAGCGCCTCCGAGGTCGACTTCACCTGCTTGTCGATCTCCGCGAGGATCTGGGTCTCGGGCTTGAAGCCGTCGCGCAGGCCGTCGATCTTGTTGAGCACCACGTAACAGGTCTGCTCGATGCCGTGGATGGGCTCGATATGCTCGGTCCAAAGCTCGCGGTCGCTTCGCGTGACGCCGGTGTCGGCTCCGAGCATGAACACGATCGCCTCGCAGTCGGGCACCCGATGCAGCGTCACCTCGGGCTCGGCGCCCATCGCGTTGTGGCCGGGCGTGTCGAGGATCACCAGGCCGTTCTGGAGAACCGGGTGCGGAAAGTTGAGCACTGCATAGCGCCAGCGCGGGATGTCGACCTTGCCTTCGCCCTCGACAGCGAGCCCCAGGTTGGCGGCGGCCCCGGCGTCCACGCTGATCGTCTCCGAAAGGGCTTCGCACGCCGGGGCGATGGTGGCGGGCTGGGAGGGATCGAGGGGGATCTCCTTCCAGGTGTCCAGCTCGGCCAGGTGCTCGCGCAGCGCCTTGGGGCTGTCGCGCGTGCCGATCGGCAGCAGCCGCAGCGACGGCGGACGGCTCGCGTCCCACAGGATCTCCGTCGGGCAGAGCGTGGTGCGGCCCACTCCGGAGGGAAGCAGGCGTGTGCCGAGGTTGGCGAAGAACATCGCGTTGATGAGCTCGCTCTTGCCGCGGGAATACTCGGCCACGAACGCGACGGTGAGCCGCTCGGCGAGGAGGCGGCGCTCCAGATGCGCGAGGCGCGCCGCGGTCTGCTCGTCGAGGCTGCGCCCGACGGTGGCCCAGCGGCGGAACTCCGCCAGGCGCGCGGCGGTGTCGTGCTTCCAATTTCGAAGCTCGTCCAGGCGCGCTTCGAACGCGCGCGCGGGCACCACCCAGGTGCCGGTGGCGCTCACCGCTGGCACCGCGGGCAATAGAAAGTGGAGCGCTGTCCCTGGCGATCGGCGCGGATCTTCGCGCCGCAGCGCTTGCAGGGCTGGCCGCCGCGGCCGTATACCGCGAACTCGTGCTGGAAGTATCCCGGGCGGCCCTCGGCGGAGGCGAAGTCCCGCAGCGTGGAGCCGCCCGCGGTGAGCGCGCGCTCGAGGGTTCCGCGCACCGCGGCCGCGATCGCCTCCCAGCGTTTCGCCGCGATCGCTCCCGCGGGGCGCCCTGGATGCACGCGCGCCTCGTAGAGCGCCTCGCTCGCATAGATGTTGCCGACCCCGGTGACGATGCGCCCGTTCATGAGGAACTGCTTCACCGCGACGCGCCGGCCCCTGGCGAGCGCGCGGAGCGCGGTGCCGTTGAAGCCGCTCTCGAGCGGCTCCAGGCCCAGGCCCCTGAGCAGCGCGTGGCTTTCGGCAGGCGCGTCGAGCCACAGCATCGCCCCGAAACGGCGCGGGTCGGTGAGCCGCATGGTGATGTCGCCTTCGAACTTCACGTCGACATGGTCATGAAGCCCGGGCTGGCGTGACGACGGGACGATCGAAAGGCGGCCCGACATCCCCAGGTGCGCCAGCAGGTGGCCCCGGGGACAATCGAACAGCAGGTATTTCCCGCGCCGGCGGATGGCGAGCACTTCCTCGCCGCGAAGGTGCTTGGGAAGGTCGCGCGGCACCGGCCACCGGAGGCCGTGGTTGCGCACCACCACGTCGCGGATGCGGCGGCCGACGACGTGCGGCACCAGGCCGCGCCTCGTGGTCTCGACTTCCGGGAGTTCCGGCATCGTTCTATGATAGCTCCCACGGTGGGCGGATTCCGGCGCCCTGGAGAATGGCAGATGGCTTCGAAATCCTGGTGGTTGGCAGCGCTCGCCGCATTTGCGCTGGCGTCGGGTCCCCTGCGGGCGGAGGAAGACGAGCCCGAGGAGGAAGAGGCTGCCCAGTCGGTCGAGGCCGAGGAGGGCACAACCGCCGCCGCGTCGATGTTCGAGTTCCTGGTGGCTGAGATGGCCGCGCAGCGGGGCGATACCGAGGGGGCGCTCGCCATCTATCACCGCATGGCCCGGGAGTTGCGCGACCCGCAGATCGCGCGGCGCGCGGTCGAGCTCGCGATCCGGGTGCGATCCTTTGCGCCGGCGCTCACGAGCGCGGCGCTGCTGCTGGAGCTGGATCCCGAATCGGCGCTGGCGCGCGAGATCATCGCCGCCGTGGTCGCCAACGAGGGCGACCTGGCGAAGGCGCGCGACACCGTCGCCGGCCTGATCGACAAGAGCGGAAACCGCGCCGGCATGGTGATGCAGCTGTCGCATCTTTTCTCCAAGTTTCCCGACAAGGCGAAAGTGCTGGAAACGATCCAGGCGATCGCCGAGCGTCACTCCGCGATGCCCGAGGCCCATTACGCGGTCGGCTTCGCGGCGCTCATCGCCAACCGGCTGGAGCTCGCGAACGCAGAGGCCGGCAAGGCGCTTGAGGGCAAGCCGGGCTGGGACCAGGCGGCGGTCCTCAAGGCGCAGATCCTGCGCAAGTCGGAGCCGGCGGAGGTGATCGCGTTCTACCAGGCGTTCGTCGCCGAGCATCCGACCTCTTTCGAAGTGCGCATGCAGCTCGGGCGCGAGCTCGCCGGCGATCGCAAGCTCGCCGAGGCGCGCGACCAGTTCCGGCTGGCGGAGAAGATCTCCGCCCGCGACGCCCAGGCGCCGTACGCGGTGGGGCTGCTGTCGCTGCAGCTCGAGGACTACGCCGGGGCGCAGGCCGCCTTCACGCGCTCGCTCCAGCTCGGCTATCGCGAATCCGCCGCGATCTACCTCGGCATGGGCCAGGCCGCCGAGGGATTGAAGCAGCTCGACGAGGCGATCGGCTGGTACCAGAAGGTGGAGTCGGGCGACTGGGTGCGCGCGCAGCTGAAGATCGCGACCCTCCTCGCCCGCCAGCAGGGCCTTGCCGCCGGCCGCGAGTACCTGCAGCGCATCCAGCCGCGCTCCACCGAGGATCGCGTGCAGATGATCCAGGTCGAGGCGCAGCTGCTGCGCGATGCCAAGGCGTGGCGCGAGACCTACGAGATGCTGAGCAAGGCCGTGGATTCGTACCCCGATTCGTTCGAGCTGCTCTATGACCGCGCGATGGCCGCGGAGCGCGTCGACCTGATCGACGTCCTCGAGGCCGACCTGCGGCGCGTGATCAAGATGAAGCCCGACTACGCCCACGCGTACAACGCGCTCGGATACACGCTCGCCGACCGCACCACCCGCTACGAGGAGGCGCGCGACCTGATCGAGAAGGCGCATCGCCTTTCGCCCGACGATCCTTTCATCCTCGACAGCCTGGGTTGGGTCAACTACCGGCTGGGCAACACCGCGGAAGCGCTGAAGCACCTCCAGCTCGCGTATTCCACGCGGCCCGACCCGGAGATCGCCGCCCACCTGGGAGAAGTCCTGTGGAAGAGCGGCCAGCGCGACGAGGCGCAGAAGATCTGGCGCGCCGCGCTCACCGTGAATCCCAACCACGAGACGCTGTTGGCGGTGATCCAGAAGTACCGGCCCTGAGCGCGGGCGTTGTCCTCCTTCCCGATCGCGCGGCTCGCCGCCGTCCTCGCCGCGCTGCTGCTGGCTTCGTGCGCGATCACGCCCGCGCCCTCGGCGCTGCCGTCGCTCGATCGCGTCCCCGCCGCCTTCGAGATGAGCGGACGCCTCGCGGTGCGCCAGGGCGACAAGAGTGAGATCGCGCGCCTTCGCTGGACGCACACGCCGGCATCCGACGTCTGGGCCTTCGCCTCGCCCCTCGGTAACGAGGTGGCGCGCATCGCCTCGAGCGCGGGCGGCGCGACCCTCACGCAGGCCGGTGGCGAGACCCATGTCGCGGCTAGCTTTTCCGCGCTCACCGAGAGGATCCTGGGTGTCCCCCTCGATCCCGCGACGCTGGCGGGATGGCTGCACGGCACCTCCGCGGCGGACGTTCCCGGCGGCTGGAAGGTGACGTTCGACGAGAAGCAACTGGCGGGTAGCGTCGAGCTCGCGCGGCGCCTGAGCGCCATTCGCGGCGACGTGGTGGTGCGCCTGGTGGTCGACGAGTACCGCGTCGTGCAGGAGTAGCGATGCCGCTGCCCGGCCCGGACTATCCCGCTCCCGCCAAGCTGAACCTCTTCCTGCATGTGGTGGGACGGCGCGAGGATGGCTACCACCTGCTGCAAAGCGTCTTCCGCCTCATCGACCGCTGCGACACCGTGCGCATCCGCCTCCGCGAGGACGGCGAGATCCGCCGCGTGAGCGCGCTGAAGGGTGTCGCTCCCGAGGACGACCTGGTGGTGAGGGCCGCGCGCCTGCTGCAGGAGGCGAGCGGGACCTCGCTGGGGGCGGACATCGAGGTCGAGAAGACGATCCCCATGGGCGGCGGCCTGGGGGGCGGAAGCTCCGACGCCGCGACCACGCTTTTGGCCCTCGACCGCCTTTGGGGGACCGGCTTCGGTTCCGAGGCCCTGGGGGAGCTTGCCCCTGCGCTCGGCGCGGACGTGCCCTTCTTCCTGTTCGGGACCTCGGCCTGGGTCGAGGGCGCCGGAGAGCGCCTGTCTGCGATCGACCTTCCGGAGCGCTGGTACGTGGTCCTGACCCCCTCCGTGGAGGTGCCGACCGGCATGATCTTCGCCGCCCCGGAATTGACCCGCGACACCGAACCCCTTAAAATGGCAGACTTTTCTGCACTTCAGCAGGACCGCTTCAAGAACGATCTGGAAGCGGTCGCAAGCGCGCGGTTTCCCGAAGTCGCGAACAGCCTTCAGTGGCTCCGGCAGCACGGGAAGGCGCGCATGACGGGCTCCGGGAGCTGCGTTTTCGCGGAGTACTCCAGCCGCGAGGAAGCGCAGCGTGTCCTCGACCGGCTGCCGGCGCCGATGACGGGTTTTGTCGCGAAGGGCCTCACGCACCATCCCCTTCGCACGCAGTAGCTAGGAGCAGCACCGAAGGGGAGTCGCCAAGTTGGTTAAGGCACCGGATTTTGATTCCGGCATTCGAAGGTTCGAATCCTTCCTCCCCTGCCAGATCAAGTAGCTTCGAGAGCGAGACGATGGCCTTCGACAACCTGATGGTGTTCTCGGGCAATGCCAACCCGACGCTCGCGCAGCAGGTGGCGAAGCAGCTGAATATCCAGCTCGGCAAGGCCACGGTCTCGAAGTTCAGCGACGGCGAGATCATGGTGGAGCTGCTCGAGAACGTCCGCGGCAAGGACGTCTTCGTGCTGCAGTCGACCTGCCAGCCGACCAACGACCACCTGATGGAGCTTCTCATCATGGTGGATGCGCTGAGGCGATCGAGCGCGGCACGCATCACCGCGGCGATTCCGTACTTCGGGTACGCGCGCCAGGACCGCCGGCCGCGGAGCGCGCGGGTTGCGATCTCCGCGAAGGTAGTTGCGAACATGTTGACGGTCGCCGGAGTGAACCGGCTGCTCACGATGGATCTGCATGCCGACCAGATCCAGGGGTTCTTCGACATCCCGGTGGACAACGTCTACGCGACGCCGATCCTGCTGGGAGACCTGTGGAAGCACGGGTACAAGAACCAGGTGGTGGTGTCGCCCGACGTGGGCGGCGTGGTGCGCGCGCGCGCGATCGCGAAGAGGCTGGAAAGCGACCTCGCGATCATCGACAAGCGCCGTCCGCGCCCCAACGTCGCCACGGTGATGAACATCATCGGCGACGTGAACGGGCGCACCTGCGTGATCATGGACGACATGGTCGACACCGCCAACACGCTCTGCGAGGCGGCGCGTGCGCTGAAGGAGCAGGGCGCGGTGAAGGTGGTGGCGTATTGCACCCACCCGGTGCTTTCCGGGCAGGCGATCAGCCGCATCGAGGGTTCGGTGCTGGACGAGCTGGTGGTGACGGACACCATCCCGCTCAGGGCCGACGCCGAGGCCTGCAGGAAGATCCGCGTCGTGAGCGTGGCCACGCTGATGGCCGAGACGATGCGCAGGATTTGTGAGGAGAGCTCGGTGAGCTCTCTGTTTGTGGAGTAGCACCAAGTGGCGCGGGCGCCTGGTCGCGGGCCCCGCGTGTTTCACCTAACTCTGGAGAGATCATGAAAATCGCAATCAAAGCCGAACCGCGGAGCGTACAGGGCACGGGTGCGAGCCGCCGCCTGCGCCGCGAGTCGAAGGTACCCGGCGTCATTTATGGCGCCGGCAAGGAAGCGCAACCGATCGAGGTCGATCACAAGGAGCTCTGGTTCAAGCTCAAGATGGAAGCGTTCCACGCCTCCATCCTCGACATGGAGCTGGGCGCGGAGAGGTCGCAGGTGCTGCTGCGCGACTACCAGATGCATCCGTTCCGCCCGATCATCCTGCACGTCGACTTCCAGCGCGTCGACGCCAACAAGAAGATCCACATGTCGGTGCCGCTGCACTTCGTGAACGTGGAGATCTCGCCCGGCGTGAAGGTCGCCGGCGGCCTGGTCGAGTACGTGCTGAAGGAGCTCGAGATCCAGTGCCTGCCAAAGGACCTGCCGGAATTCATCGAGGTTGACCTGGCACACCTGCAGGCGGGCCACTCGTTCCACTTGTCGAGCCTCCAGCTTCCCGATGGCGTGGAAGCGGTCGTCGTCAAGGGCGAGGATCCCACCATCGCGACCGTCGTGATCCCGAGGGTCATGACGGCGGACGAGGAAGCGGCCGAGCTCGCCGCGACCACCGTGGCTCCGTCCGCGGCGGACGTGCCGACCATCGCGCAGAAGGTGAAGGAGGGGGAAGAAGCGGGAGGTGGCGGCGGCGGCAGGGACAAGCCGACGGTGAAGGACGACAAGAAGAACATGAAGGAAGCGAAGAAGTAAGCCGGCCAGGTACCCGCACGAAAGGCGCCCGCCGGCTTGCCGGCGGGCGTTTTGCTTGGAGAGACAAAGAATCGAATGGAACAAATCCGACTCATCGTCGGCCTGGGAAATCCCGGCGCCGAACACCTCCAGACCCGGCACAACGCCGGGTTCTGGTTTGTGGACGCGCTGGCATTGCGTCTGGGCGCACGTTTTGGTCTGGAATCCAAGCTGTTCGGCCAGACGTGCAAAGTCGAGATCGCGGGGCAGCCGGTGTGGCTGCTGAAGCCGGCGACCTTCATGAATCTGTCAGGCAAGTCGGTCACCGCAGCGCTGCGTTACTGGAAAATCGCGCCCGATGAAGCCTTGCTGGCACACGACGAGTTGGACCTGCCAACCGGTACCGCACGGCTGAAGTTCGACGGCGGCCACGGCGGCCAGAACGGCCTGCGCGACACCATGCAGCACCTGGGCCATGGTCGGTTCCACCGGCTGCGGATC
>JBKJTM010000055.1:0-4283 GCA_046590805.1 Usitatibacter sp. | reverse complement strand
CTGGCGGCCGCCACCGGCCTTCGCGTCGTCGGACGCCTCGGGGTGGGACTGGACAACATCGACCTCCCGGCCTGCATCGCACGGGGGATTGAAGTGATCCCCGCGACCGGAGCCAATGCCGAGTCCGTGGCCGAATACGTCGTCACCGCGGCGCTGATGCTGCTGCGCGGCGCTTATTTCTCCACCCGCGCGGTGGAAGCGGGCACCTGGCCGAGGCAGATGCTCTCCCAGGGACGCGAGGCGGCGGGCAAGGTCCTGGGCGTGGTGGGCTTCGGCAGCATCGGGCGCCTCACCGCGCGCAAGGCCGCCGCGATCGGCATGCGCGTGGCCGGCTACGACGCGATGGTGCCCGCGGGCGACGCGGCCTGGGCCGATTGCGGCACCCGGCGCTGCGAGCTGGACGAGCTGCTGCGGGACAGCGATGTGGTGTCGCTGCACGTGCCGCTCAATGCAGAGACCCGCGGCCTGCTCGGCCGCGACCGGCTTGCGCTTCTCAAGCGCGACGCGGTGTTGATCAACACGGCTCGCGGCGGGCTGGTGGACGAGGCCGCGCTGGCGGCGATGCTGCGCGAGGGTCGCCTGGGGGGTGCCGCGCTGGACGTCTTCGACAACGAACCGCTGACCGCGGGCTCACCCCTCGTCGGCGCTCCACGACTGCTCCTGACTCCCCACATCGCCGGCGTGACGCTGGAGGCGAACGAGCGGGTGAGCGCAATGATCGCCGACCGCGTCGCAGAGGCGCTTCAGCGGAACTAGCTGCTCGCCCGCTCTTGACGTTCCCGCTGGAACTGCCTGCTCGCCGGCGCTGAGCGGCAGCTTGCTGTCCGCGCCGCGCGACGTTGCCGCTCAATACTTGAAAACCTGCAGCAGATTGTTGTAGGAGTCGGTCCACAGTCGCCAGTCGGGGCGAGGCGCAACCGGCTCGGTCGCCTCGACAATCTCCTTCTGCAGGATGAACGGCTTGTGGCGGGTGATGATCACCCAGTCGCTGGTGGTGCCGCCGTTGTCGCCGGTCTCGTGCAGGTAGGCGAACTCGAGCCCGTGCTTCTCGGTGATCGCGAGCAGCACCGGCTTGAGATCAAGGAAGCGGTTGGAGACGTGGAAGGCGATCACGCCCTCGGGCTTGAGATGCCGCAGGTATTCGGTGAACGCCTCCACGGTGATGAGGTGCACCGGGATCGAGTCGCCCGAGAAGGCGTCCACCGCGATCACGTCGTAGCCCTGCGGCGCCTCGCGCTCGAGGCTCAGGCGCGCGTCCCCGAGGACCGTCTCCATCTTCCCCGGCGCGTCGCCCAGGTAGGTGAACCACTTGCGCGCGACCTGGATCACGCTCGGATCGATGTCGTAGAAGCGATAGGTGTCGTCGGCATCGGCGTAGACGGCGAGGGAGCCCGCGCCCAGCCCGACCACGCCCACCTTGATGGGCTTGCCCTCGAAGGCGAGGAGGATGCGGCCGATGCCCGAGGTGGTCTTGTAATAGGTGGTCGCCGAGCGGCGGTATTTCTCCGAAAGCCATTGCTCGCCGTGCAGGATGGCCCCATGGACCAGGGAACGGTAGCGGGTTTCCACCTCGCCGATGCTGGCGGTGTTCTCCTTCACCCTCACCACGCCGTAGTAGTTGCGGGTGATGAAGACGGTGTCCTCGGTGAAGGTGTGCACGCGCCAGGCGAGCGCCGCGAAGGTGGCGGCGACCACCGCGACCAGCATCGCGAGCACGGGCGCGGGGCGCTCCATGTTGGTCGCGAGCGCCATCGCGGCGACCGCCACCAGCGCGATCTCGAGCTCCAGGTACCCCGGCAACGCGATCGGCGCGACGACCCCGACCAACACGCCTCCCAGCACTCCGCCGAGCGACACCACCAGGTAGAAGAGCGTGAGGTGGCGCGGGCCCGGTCGCCGGCGCGCGAGCTCGCCGTGGCAGAACATGCAGACGAAGTAGAGGCCGATGGTGAACACCGCGATGTGCCACAAAAGCTCGAATTGCAGGCTCTTGTCGGCCAGGAACCAGGCCATCACGCACAGCAGCCAGATGAGGCTGCCGAGGTAGATGTCGCGCCGGTACCAGTTGGCTCCCTCGAAGCAGAGTATGAACGTGAGCAGGTAGACCGCGAGCGGGATCACCCAAAGCAGCGGGATCGAGGAGATGTTCTGCGTGAGGTGGTTCGAGACCCCGAGCAGGACCACCGATCCGAGCGTGGAAAACGCGAGCCAGACGGCGATCGATCGGCGGCGCGGCGCGGGCTCCTCGGCGGTCGCGGCGAGCTGGCCACCCGCGACCTCGAGCGCCGGCAGCGAGCGGCTCGACCAGGCGAGCCCGGCGCAGAGCAGGGCGAATAGCCCGTACCCCACCGACCACCAGGTCGATTGCTGCGGGTTGGTGAACCACGGCTCGAACAGGAACGGGTAGCCGAGCAACGCCAGCATCGAGGCGAAGTTGGAGAGCGCGAACAGCCGGTAGGGACTCGAGCCCGGGAATGCGCGCGCGAACCACGCCTGCACCAGGGGGCTGGTGGACGACAGCAGGAAATAGGGCAGGCCGATGGTCGCGAAGAGGAGCGCCAGGATCCGCAGCACCGGGTTGTCGTCGCCCGCAGGCTTCCAGGAGGCGTCGGGCGCGATCGGCAGGAAGGCGAGGCTCAGGATCAGCAGCGCGATGTGGACCCAGGCCTGGCGGTCCCCGCGAACCCGGCTGGTGAGCCAATGGGCGTAGGCGTATCCCAGCAGCAGCACCAGCTGGAAGAAGACCATGCAGAGCGTCCAGACGATTGCCGCGCCGCCGAACCACGGCAGGATCTGCTTGGCGAGGAGCGGCTGGACGAGGAAGAGCAGGAACGCGCTGAGGAAGATCGTTGCGGCGTGCAGCGGCATGCGCGTTTTTGCAGGTGAGGCGGCGGGAAGTGGCGCGAAGCTTAGCATGGGGGTGCGCGCGCTCCGCGGATATACTCGCGCGCCATGCTCGCCCGACTCTTCATCGCCTCCCATCTTGCGGAGCTCACCGCGTACGCCGCGCTTGCCGCGTGGCTGCGGCTTCGCCACGGGTGGACTGCCGCGTCGATCGCGGCGCCGCTGGCGATCCTCGCCTTCGGCGTGCGGTTCGCGATCGTGTGCGCCTCGATGGCGATCTCCTGGTGGTATCGCTCCCCTCGAACGGCGGGGCAACGGCTGGGCCCGGTGGAGACCTTGGCGATGGTGCTGCGCGAGTGGCGTGGCCTGGTGCATCTGAATCTCGTCGGCCTGCCCTGGGAGGGCCGGCTGATGCGCCCCGACCCCGAGCCAGGGCCGCTGACGCATCCCGCCGTGATCCTCGTCCACGGCTATTTCGTGAATCGGGGCACCTTTCGCTGGCTGCTGCGGCAGCTCGAGGCGCATGGCGTGGGTCCGATATTCACGCCGAACCTGCGCTCATGGTTCGCGCCCATCGAGCGCGTCGAAGAGGGCCTCGCCGCGGAGGTGGAACGGGTGGCGGCCGCGACCGGGCGCAAGGTCGTGATCGTCGCCCACAGCATGGGCGGCCTCGCCACGCGCCTCATGCTCGCGCAACGCGGCTGCGACCACGTCGAGCGGGTGGTCACCATCGCCAGCCCGCACCACGGGACCGCGCTCGCGCGCCTGGGGGTGGGCCAGAACGCCGCCCAGATGCGCGAGGGCAGCGACTTCCTGCGGGCGCTGGAGGCGTGGGAGGGTGCCGCGGGGCCCCCGCTAGCCGTGACGTCGATCTACTCGGTGCACGACAACCTGGTGTCGCCGCAGGAAACCAGCCGGCTGCCCTGGGCGAAGAACATCGCGGTCGCCGGCCACGGGCACATCGACATCCTGGCTTCCGACCGCGTCCTCGCCCTCGTGCTCGAGGAGCTGCGCGAGGCCGGCGTCCCGGTGACCTTTTCTAGATGAGAGCCAGGACCTCTTCGGCGTGGTTGGCCACGTCGGGCTTGTCGATCACGTGGGCGATGCGGCCCTTCTCGTCGATCACGAACGTCACCCGGTCGGCCATGCCCGCCGCCGACTTCAACTTGGAGAGGATCCCCGGGCCGCCGAGCACGCCATAGGCGCGGCCGACGGAACCGTCGCTATCGGCGAGCAGCGGGAAGTTGAGCTTGTACTTCTCGGTGAACTTGCGGTGCGAGTCCTTCCCCTGGGTGGACACGCCCAGCACCGCGGCGCCCTTGGCGGCCAGCTCGGCGTTGTGGTCGCGCAGCGAGCACGCCTGCTTGGTGCAGCCGGGCGTATCGTCCATCGGGTAGAAATACATCACCAGCTTGCGGCCGCGGTAATCGGCGAGCGAG
>JBKJTM010000491.1:0-4913 GCA_046590805.1 Usitatibacter sp. | reverse complement strand
GTGGTCGCCTTCATCTGGCTGAACGGCGTGCTGTTGCGGAGCCTGCACCACTGGGCCGACATCCGGTACACGCTCCCCGCGATGCAGCGCTCGGTGCTCGCCCAGGCCTCGCTCTCGGTCTTCTGGTCGATCCTGGCGCTCGCGATCATGGTCTACGCCACGCGCGCCGCGCGCCGGGCCATCTGGATGGCGGGCGCGGGGCTGATGGCGGTCGTGGTGGCCAAGCTCTTCCTGGTGGATCTCTCCAACGTCGGCGGCATCGAGCGCATCGTGTCGTTCATCGCGGTCGGCGTGCTGATGCTGGTGATCGGATACTTCTCGCCGGTCCCGCCGAAAAAGGTGGCCCCATGAGACTCGCGACCCTGCTGTTGGCCGTGCCCGCGTTCGCGTTCGCGGCCGAGTTCCGCTCCAACGCGCCGATAACGCTCGCGAGCGGCGATTCCCTGCAGCGCGTGGCGCTCCCCTTCGAGGTCTACCGCGATTCCCGCCCCGACCTCGCCGACGTGCGCGTGGTGAACGCGCAGGGCGAGGCCGTGCCGATCGCTTGGGCGGGCGAGCCCGACATGCAACGCGAGCCGCCGCAGGTGGTCGAGCTGCCGGTCTTCCCGGTGGCGCGCCGGCAGCCGGGCACCGCGAACCCGTTTCCCGCCGATGTCACCGTGCGCGCCTCCGACGGCACGCTGGTCGCGATCCGCACCAAGGGCAGCGTGTCGAAGCCGCCGCCCGCCGGCACCCAGGCGTACCTGCTGGATGCGAGCCAGGTGCAGGCGCCGATCCGCGCACTGGTGGTGGAGTGGAAGGCCGGGCCCGGAACGCAGATCGTGCCGCTGCGGGTGGAAGCGAGCGACGACCTCATCTCGTGGAGCCACGCCGGAAGCGCCCCGGTGGTGAAGGTGGAGTCCCCGGGACGCGAGCCGCTCAAGCAGCCGCGGGTGGAATTCACGCCGCGCAAGGCCAAGTACTTGCGCGTGACGTGGACGGGGGCCGAGTTCGAGCTCGAGCGCGTGCAAGCGGAGCTGGAGCACGGCCTGAAGCCGCCGACGCGTGCCATGCGTGTCGTGCAAGGCATGGCCGCGGGCAAGCCGGGCGAATACCTGTTCGACCTGGGCGCGCGCCTGCCGGTGGAGGCGTTGCGCGTCATGCCCGCTGATACCAACGCCGTCCTCTCGACCACCGTGCACGCGCGCGAGAACGAGGCAGCCGACACGCGGCTGGTGCTGGTGGCGCCGTTCTACCGGCTGCAGCGCGACGGCCGCGAGGAGCAGTCCGGCCCCGTCGAGATCCCGCGCCGCGCGGCGCGCTACTGGGTGGTGACCAACGCGGCCGGCAGCTCCGGCGGCTCGCCCTCGCTGGAGGTGCACTGGAAGCCCGCGCAGCTGGTATTCGTCGCCCGCGGCGACGCTCCGTTCTCGCTCGCCTTCGGCAAGCCCGAGGCCACCGCGGTCGCGCTCCCGGTCTCGAACCTGATTCCGCGCTACGAACGGTTGGCCGAGATACGGCTCCCGCAAGCCACGCTAGGCGAGGTTGCGAGCGGCCCGCCGCCAACTCGCCTCGAGCGCCTCGTCGGCGAGATCAACACGCGCCGCGTGGTGCTGTGGTCGGTGCTGCTCCTCGGCGTCGCCCTGCTGGGCTTCATGGCCTGGCGCCTGCACCGGCAGATGTAGACCGGGGACAGACTCTTTTTCCGCGAAAAAGAGTCTGTCCCCGGTCTAGCCGCGAGCCTTCGCGATCACCGCCTTCGCCAACTCCCTCGCCTCGAGGTCGCGCTTCATCTGTCCCATCAGCGTTTCGGGCGGCGCGACCCTGTGCTCCGTGCCGGCCTCGTCATGAACACGCACGATCTCGCCTACAAGATCTCCCGCACGATCCGATCCGTAGCCCGCAACCTTCCCGCGATCTCCATCGCCAGCGCCACGTGCACCTTCCCGGCGAGCTCCGGCGCCTCAGCCTCGATCTGCGCGAGTGTGGCCCGGTCGAGCACCATCACGCGGCACTTCTCGTCGCATACCGCGTCGGCGCTCCGCGGCTCCCCGTCCACGAACGCCACGTCGCCGAACATGTTGCCGGCGAGGAAGGTCACCAGCCGCATCTCGCCCAGGATGATGGTGACGCGCCCGGCGAGCAGGAAGTAGAGCTGCTTGCTCTCATCCCCCGCGCGGAAGATGGTGCTGCCGGCGGCGAACTCGACGATGGGGCAGTGTCGCTCGAGCACTTCCGCCCCGGCCCCATCGAACCGGAGCTGCCGCGCGAAGGCCGAGGGCGGCAGCACCGCGGGCGGCACCGGCATCGTCGCCTCGCCCATGAAGCGCTCCTCGATCCACTCCACGGCGCGGTCGCGGTCGGGGAACGCGGGCGGCAGCGACACCGCGACCGACAAGAGCCCGGGTGGGTTCCCCGATAGCAGCAGCGTGCGTTTTTCCGCCTGCAGCTTCGCCGCCACCCGCAGCACCACCGACACCGCCGTCTGGTCGATCGCCTGCACGCGCGCCAGGTCGAGCACCAGGTAGCGCGTACTCGCCGGAAGCCGCGAGACCTCCTCGACGATGCGATCCGAAGTGCCAAAGAAGAGCGGCCCCTGCAGCTCCATTACCGCCACCTCCTGCATGCGCCGCGCGAGCACCCGCGCCACCGCCGGCTGGAAGAGCCGCCGCGATCGCAGCACGACGCCGGTGGAGACGCGCCGCACCACTTGCCGGTTCATGGTGCGCAGGAACATGAGGGCGGCGGCGCTCACGCCGATCGCGAGCGCGGGGATGACGCCCAGCAGGATCACCGACAGCGCCACCAGCCCGTAGACCGCGAGGCTGTGCTTCACCGCGGAGTCGAGGTTGCGGCGCGTGGCCCACGCGGTGCGGATCATCGCGAACGCCCACGGGTCGGTGATGCGCGCGGCCATGAGGAGCATCAGCCCCGCCAGCGCCGCGAGCGGGATGCCGACGCTCGCGTAATACGCACCGCCCATGATCGCGAGCACCGCGAAGGGCGCGGCCAGGCTCGCCACGCGGCTGCGCGCGCCGCCTTCGTACGCCGAGTCGACCTGCGCGGACGAATAGGAAATCGACACGCCGCCCAGCGCCCCCGAGGCCGCATTCGCCGCGCCCTGCGCCATGAGATCGCGATCCGGCCGCGAGCGCACCCCGTGGCGCGTCTCCACGATCGCCACCGCCAGCAGCGAATCGACGCTCGCCACAACCGCCAGCGCCACGGCGAACGAGCTCACGTGCGACCAGATCGTCGGATCGCCCACGGCGCCGATGAGGTTGCCCCAGTCGGCGGGCGGCGCGAGGCTCAGCGGCAGCCCACCCATCTCGAGCGATGCCGCGCCGGCGACAAGGCCCGGCGCCCATTTCACCATCACGGCATGGACGATGACGCCTGCCGACAAGCCGATGAAGAACGCGGGCAGCCTGGGGCGGTACCGCCACATCGCCATCGCGACCGCCATGGTGACCACGGCGACGACGATGGAGCCCGGCACGATGGCGCTCCACGCCGGCCACTCCAGCCGCGGCACGCCGGAGGTCCCCAGCGCCATCGGGATGTAGACCACGAAGAGGATGAGGGAGATGCCGTGGGTGAACCCCGCGATCACGGGATACGGCACGAAGCGCACCAGCTGCCCCACGCGGAAGATTCCGCCCGCGATCTGCATCAACCCCGCCATGAGGGTGGCGACACAGGTAAGCGCAATGATGAACTGCGGGGCCGGGATGGCGACGTCGCGGGCGAGGGCGGACACCAAGGCGGCGATCACCACGCACTGAGCCGAGCGCGGTGAGCTCAGCGTGACCGGCGTGGAGGAGAGGAGGGCGGCGATGAAGCCCCCGGCGATCGCACCCACGAGGCAGGCGAGCACGCCATGCGAAAGGTACCCAGGGCCGAGCGGCGCAAAGACGAGCGTGGCGGCCGCGAGCGTGGAGGCAATGCAGGTGACGGCGCCATTCAGCGCGCCGAGCAAATTGGCGCCGAGCGGCGCGGGGTGCGTCGAGGTGCTCATCTACTTGCCCAGCTGTCGAGTCGGCTAGTGGCCCTTCCCCTTGCCCTTGGAATGCTCGGGCGGCCCACGGTCGCGGTCGTCGTCGTCGCGGTCATGCCCTTTTGCCTTGCCCTTGGCGTGCTCGGGCATGCCGCGCTCGTCGCGGCGGTGTCCGGGCGGGGTGTGATCCCCATCACGGTCATGCTTCTTCGCCTTGACCTTGGCGTGCTTGGCCACCTCCTTGCGCTCCTCGAACACGCGTTTCGCCACCGCGTCGCGCGGCTGGTATCGGTAGCTCTGGACCTGGATCACCGCCTGCTGCTCAGGGGCGGGATAGCGCTGTCCCGAGTAGGCCCGCTGGTAGACCGGCAGCGGCGCGGGCGCAGGCGCCGAGCGTGGCTCCCAGCGGTCCCAGCCGTCGCGGCGCTCGGCCCACGAGGCGCCCCACTGCTCGTGCCAGTGCGGCGGCGCCTCGGCGCGCCATGCACGGAAGTCCGCTGGCGGCGCGCGGTAATAGCGCACCGGCACGCGCAGCAAGGAGACGGGAACGTCGAACCGGTCGACGCGCTGCCACGGGCCGTTGAACCAGGAGCTTGCGTGCCATTCGCCGCCTTCGTAGACCCAGTAAAGGCCGTCGTAGAAGAAGTAGTTGGTCCTGACGGCCGGCGCGTAATAGACCGGATAGCCGGGGACGCGCTGTAGCGTGGGGTAGGCCGACACGTTGATGCCGATATGGACGCCCGGCCGGTCGATGTGGACGCTGACCTGGGCGAGGGCGGGGGTCATGAGGCTCATGGCGACCAGGAGCGCGATCCGTACGCTGCGCATGACTTCTCCGCGGGAAAGTGGGTGACAGTCAGAAAGCCAGCCAGACGTTTAGTTCCGCGCGCGAAGCATCCAGGCGCCGGCGATCGGATATATTGTCCAGATGCTCCTC
>JBKJTM010000465.1:0-2591 GCA_046590805.1 Usitatibacter sp. | reverse complement strand
GGGCGCGAACGTGAGGAGTGCCGCGAGCGCGCCGGTATGGAGCATCGTCGTGAGCACGTAGAGCGCGGCCGTGCCCGAGCGCACGCGCCTGAACACCGTCCACCAGAAGAGCAGCGCGCTGAAGAAGAAGCTCGCGTGCTGCAAGGCGTGCACCGCATGGGATTGCAGCCCGGCCTCGAACAGTCGCGGCACGTGCCAGATCCAGAGCGCCGCCGCGTGCAGGCCCCACGCCGCGAGCGGCGGGATTCGCAGCGGCCAGGCCGCGACGCGCAGCGCGGCGCGCGGCAGGCTCGCCGCGAGCGCCGTGAAGGGTCGGCCGAGAATGAGCATCGGCGGGGCGACGATCATGAGCAGCTCATGTTGCACCATGTGAAAGCCGAATGAGCTCTCGGCGGCATGGTCGAGCGGCGAGAGCAGCGCCACGGCGATGGTGCTCCAGCCCGCGGCGAACGCGGCCACATTGCCGTTGCGCAGCGGGGCGCCTGCCAGAATCGCGCGTACGTAGAGGCCGGCCGCAGCCGCAAGGCATGCGCCGGTCACGGCGGTCATCGACATGCGGGCACCATCACGATGGCGAGGCCCTCGAAGACGATCGCGACGCCCGCCAGCCCGGCGATCGCCGCCGTCATCCACGAAACGAAGTGCGCGCGGCTCGGAATGGACCTCGCGATGATGACCGCCGCGGCGCCGAGGGCGGCGAGGGTCGCCGCGCCGGTCACCCAGGGGATCGCCGCGGAAAAGCCTCGTGCGCACGCGAGCGCGGTGAAGCCGTAGAGCACCGTGAAGTGCGCCGCCCAAACGATCGCGCCCGAGGCCATCCGCAGGAAGTCCTTCGTCAACCCACCAGCCGCGGAAAGCCGTGGATCATCGCGAGTCCCGCGAGCGATTGCGCCACGGTGTAGTGCAGAAGGAGCCGCGTGTTGTCGAAGGTGGCTCGGCGCACGCCGTCGATCAGGCCCGCGCGTCGGCGCGCAAGCGTGAAGAGCGCCATCACCACGACAACCCCGACGAAGAAGCCTTCGAGCGACAGCAACATGGCGACGATGGCGCCGTAGCTCGATTCGCTTGGAGACAGGTCGCGATGGGCGAAGAGATCGATGGCGAGCGCCGCCACGAGAGCGACGATGGCGGCGATCAACCCCGCGTCCGGCTTGCCGCCGCGCTTCAGCCGCCGGTCGCCCCACTGCACGGCGATGCTCCCCGAGATCAGCAGGACGGCGACAAGGAGGGGGAGGACGAGCGCGGGAAGCGCGTCCGGCGATGGCCACACTTTCGGCGACACGGTCCACAGATACAGGTAGGAAAAGAGCGTGCAGCCATATAGAGAGCCCGCGACGAGCATGAGGATCACCACCGCCCACCAAGAGTGCGACACGGGGCCCGTCGCATGGACCGGCACGCGCAAGCCACCGCCCAGGTCCACGTCCGGATGTGAGGGTCCGGGATCGAGATCCCACGCCCAGTGCAGCAGCGCCGCGAGCGCGACCAACCCGCAGATCGCCGAGATCACGACCCACTTCACCGTGAGAAGAAGGAAGAAGGCCGCGGTGAAGACCGCGGCGACGAACGGCGACCATCCGGGCGAGGGCATCTGCAGCACATACTGCGGGCGGCCCTCGAGCGGGCTCGTGATCAGCGCTTCGCGCTTGCCGGTCGCCGTTCGCGGCAGGTAGTAGCGTCCCTCCTCGACGTCGTGCGCGAGGCCGGGCTGGGTCCACAGCGGCTCGCGGCTCTCGACGATCGCGATGCTGCGATGCCCATGCAGCCCGCTGGGCAGCCACTCCAGCGTGCCCGCGTTCCACACGTTGCCCGCGTGGTGCTCGACGGCGGGGCGGAAGCGGCGAGCGACATCGACGATGAACAGGAGCACGCCGGTCGCGATCATGAAGGCGCCGACGGTGGAGATCATGTTGAGCGCATCGAGCCCCACGCCGCCCGCGTACGTGTGCACGCGTCGCGGCATACCCATAAGGCCCATGATGTGCATCGGAAAGAACGCGACGTTGAAGCCCACGAAGACCAGGCCGAACACCCAGCGTCCGACGCGTTCGGAAAGCGCCTGCCGGCTCATGAAAGGCACCCAGTAGTAGAAGGCGGCGAAGAGCGGAAACACCATGCCGCCGATCAGCACGTAGTGCAGGTGCGCCACGATGAAATACGTATCGTGCAGCTGCCAGTCGAAGGGGATGACGGCGACCATCACGCCGGTCAGGCCGCCCAGGACGAAGTTGAAGAGGAAGCCCAGGACGAAGAGCGAAGGTGTGGCGAGCTGCATGCGGCCCTTGGCGATGGTCGCGATCCACGCGAACACCTGGATGCCGGCCGGAATCGCCACCGCCATGCTCGCCGCCTCGAAGAACGACAGCGACAGCCGCGGTATGCCGGTCGCGAACATGTGGTGCACCCAGAGGCCGAAGCTGAGGAAGCCGGTTGCGGCGAGCGCGAGTACCACGAGCCGGTGGCCCTCGAGCGGCGTGCGCGCCATCGCCGGCACAATCATGGACACCATCCCCGCGGCGGGGAGGAAGATGATGTACACCTCGGGATGGCCGAAGAACCAGAAGAGGTGCTGCTCTGGCAGCACCTCTTCT